>MWCI01000023.1 GCA_002069965.1 Spirochaetes bacterium ADurb.Bin218
TAATATCAGAAGATGAATTCGCACATGATTGAGTATAAATCGGACAAGGAGGTATATCAAAACAGCAAAGATCCCTGTTATAAAAGGTGTAACAATCCAGCTTGAAACTATTTTTGCCAAAGAGTTATAATCTGTCATGGAGCCAGAAAATAGATTCCAGCCAATTATAGCTCCCACAACAGATTGGGATGTTGAAACAGGCAGATTAAATCTTGTCATGAATAAAATAGCAAGGGCTGTGGATAATGTTACAATGAAAGCCCCTGCGATTTCATTAACAGATCCCAGTTTGCCAAGAGTCAAAGCTGCACCTGTTCCAGAAATAACAGATCCCAGAATTAGAAAAATACTTGTTACAATAGCTGCTGTACGAAATTTAACCATCTGCGTGCCTATGGCAGTTCCAAAGACATTACCTGCATTGTTGGCACCATGGGACCATCCAAGAAACAATCCGCTTGAGAGAAAAAAGAGAATAGACATTTTACACGATCCTCTTCATTGCAGCTATTGATAGCCTATTGGAAATATCCTCTGCAACATCAGAGATTGAATCAATGGATACTATAAAATGCTTTATATGAAGTTTTCGTTCAAGGGAAATATTCAATTCAAATAACTCTCTCTTTGCCTTTTCAGAAACATAATCAGACTCATTTTCAAAAAACTTAACCTTATGGAGATGATCCTTCACTGTATTTGCATCATAAAAAAAAGATCTGGCAGATTGGACAAGAGCCTGAGTCGAGTCCACTGCAATCTCTGCAAGCTTTCTAAGGCGATCATGCAATTCCCCTGGTATTTCCGGTTTTTCCACACAAAAATCGAGCATAATTGATTTTGAAAAATCTATTATTTCATCCATCTGTTCAAGTAAATCCAAAACATCCCCTCGCGATTCAGGGATCAGAGTCTGGACATAAAGTTGAGCCTCAATGTTTTGTCTGAGTTCATCAGCTCTTGATTCTGAATTTTTAATTATAACAAGCCTTTCATTGAACTCCACCTCGCTGCCAGATAAATAAAGCTTTAAGCCCTCTTCAAAATGAAGAACAGATTCTCCAACAAGATCAAGAAAGGCATCTATTTTGCGCACCAGATCCTTAGTTGCTTTGAATATCGAGTACATATACTTAGACCATCCCCAATTTTTATAAGCAAAAAAAGCGGCCAGGAATCTGCCGCTTCTATACTGGACTATAAGACTTTTCTATTCCTTGACTATGTAGCTGCCTGAATAGCGCAAGTCCCTCTGAATTTCCTCAAGCAAAGCTGAGGCACTCTTTTGAGAAGCAACAGGTCCCACTCTGACCCTAAAATAATTTTTGCCACCAACTATAGACGAGGTAATATAAGCGTCAAACCTTTTTGATTTAAGAAGATTCTTTTCTCTTTCAGCCTTCTCTCTTGTATCATAAGAGGCAACCTGGATTGAATAGCCATCAAAAGTCTTTTTACTCTCTATCTCTCTTGAAACCTCATGGATCGTTTTTCCTGTTTCGTGAGAGGCTGAGGCTTTATCTCTGGAGGCTATCTTTGCTTTATCATCCTTTTTGTGCTCCCTACTGGCTCTGGCTGTATTTGTTGTCTTGATTTCATTTTTCTTTTTATGAGAATCAAGAGCAGGAGGTATTATTTCTCTTATGTTTTCACTCTTTAAAACATCGTTTTTCGCCATCTTTGAGCTATCATCTGGCAACTTGCTATCACTTTTATTAAATTGATTGAGATTATCAGCAGTGATTGGTTCTTCCTTTTTATCCTTATCCTCAAGAGAGGCAAACTTATCCTCAATTGTTCCATTGTCAACAGAATGATCATCAGGCAGAGGGGGAATATCTTTGCCAAAGAGATCTGCATTTTTGCCATTCATGGAATCAGTTCCCTCAATAGCAAATTCCTTTGGAGCAGACTTATTGCTTTTAACTACCCCCATCCCGAGAAGAAATGCTGCTGTTATTATTCCAATAAGAACTGATGCCAGAATTATTATCCTTGGTGTATCAAGATGGAGAATGTAAAAATTTTTCTCTTTCACACCTCTTTGCTTTGGTTCAAAACTTTCCATATATCAAAAACCTGCCTTTTTGTTTGTTCAATACTTCCAGAATTATCTATAACATAATCGGCAAGTTTAATTTTTTCATTTAGCGGAATTTGATGTTTTAATCTCTCTTTTATCTCCTCAGGAGAAATATTATCTCTTTTGCATCCCCTCAGAATTACCTGCTCATCCCCTGCTGTTACAACAATATTTTTGTCCATATATCTATCAAATCCAGACTCAAACAGCAAGGGAGTGTTTATCATATAAATTCCATTTCCCTTACTTCTCTCAAGAACAATATTAAGTATAATGGGGTGAGTTATTTCATTTAAACGCCTGACCTTTTCCTCACAGGAGAATACATAATTGGCAAAGGCCCTTCTATCAAGAGTCCCATCGCTTTTAATAAAAGAATCTCCAAACTCATGGATTAAATCCTGAAGACCTTTTTTGCCTGGTTCCATAATTTCCCTTGCAATTGAATCAGTATCTATAACTGATGCACCCAACTCTCTAAAGAGTTCACAGACAGTTCCTTTGCCAGATGCAAATATACCTGTAACGCCAACTCTCATAAAAATCTCCTTTATTTAAAGAACTTTTATTTCTTTCCATTTGCCACTTCTATATCTTAAAAAGAGAAAAAAGCAAAAGATCATGAAAGATAAAACAAGGCTTGCCCATGCTGCAATTGCAGACATGGACAATATATTAAAAATTATATATAAAAATAAAACAGCAAGCCAATTAAAGGCAACTGATGCCACCATTGTCCAATGAGTATCACCAGCACCTCTTAAGGCTCCAACCAGGCTCACCATCATTGCCTCTGCAAGAACATAAATCGAAGCTATTTTAATCATTGAGGCAGCCATTGGAGTGGCCTCAATAAAGAGATCGTTCCTCTGTTGAGGTGCAAAGACCATAACAAGATCCTCAGAAAAAAATAAAAAGGCAATTAAAACTATAAAGGAAAACCATAGTCCAGTCTTAATTCCAGACATTGCAGATCTGTGGGCAATATCAACCTTTCCTGCACCAATGTATCTTCCCACAAGGCTTGTCACTGCAATCTCAATGCCAAGGAGTGGTATAAATGATATTAAATCCCAGCTAAACATAATGGAGCTTGCGGTTGCTACGACCCCACCCTGGGAATGAAAAAGAAAAACCATCATATTAAATGCAAGAAAATTTAAAAACATCTCAAGCCCTGCAGGATAGCCAAAATAAAGCAGCTTCTTCATAACCTCAAGATTAAACTTAAAAGACTTGAATACAGAAAAGGATTTTCTATTATCTGGCAGGAGATAAACAAAAAGCAAAAATAAAAAAGAAGATAAACTGCCGCATATTGTTGCAAAAGCTGCACCCTTGATACCTAAGGGTGGGAACCCAAACTTGCCAAAGATAAAAATATAATCAAGGCCAACATTTACTAACATAGCCAGAATACTTGCAACCATAACGATTCCTGTTCTTCCTGTTCCAGAAAAAAAACAGCTCAGCGTATGGCGCAAAAGACCTGGCAATGCACCAAATATCAGAATATTCATGTATATAATTTGCAGGTTAAGCTGAGACGGCTCTATATCAGACATATAAACAAATTTCTCCACAACAGGAAAGGCAAGCAATATAACAGGGCAGGCCAGAAAGGCAATCAAGGCAGACTGCGTTGCTGTTACGGAGGAAAACTCCCTTCTCCCTGAGCCGTAATACTGAGCAGCAAGAGCAGTGGAATATCCAATAAGTCCAAAAAAGAAAAAAACAAGACTTTGAACAACCAATCCACCGGCCAGAGCAGCATTCATGTGAAGAGGAGAAAGAGCAGACAAAAAAAGCCTATCCGTAAAAGTCATTATTCCGTCACATGCTGTGGATATAACCATAGGCAAAGCAAGAGAGACCATCTCAATTATACCGCCCTCTTTGCCATGGGATAGTTTTATTTTTTCCAGAAAACTCATGTGGACAGATTTATGGAATGAAGAACCTTAGTCAATCTCTTAATATTTATATCAAAATTATTCCTCCCATAGGACTCAATGGAAAGCTCTCTTGCTAAATCCTCTCGCATCAGAAATTTCAAAAGATACTGAAGATCTAAAATCTCAATCAGCCTTTTTCTTCTATAGAATAATCTTTCCCTTAAATTATTTCCCTTTCTCTTTAGAGAACACAGAGAAATAAAATCCTCAAAACTTTTATATAAGGCTCCATCAACCCTGAGACCTATATCATTGATAAAAACAATGGAACTATCCAAGCCTCTTATAATACGCGATAGACCGTCTCTGTAATTTAAAAAATTTCTTCTTGTGTATTTACTCTCTTCTATTAATGTTGAAGTCCCTCTAAATATATATGATCCATTAAAGCTCTCCGGGGACAAAAATCTATTATTAAACATTAAGGAGTATCTATCCTGATAAGCTGTTCCTCTTGAGTAGATCAAATTATCATTAAAGCAAAAATCAAATCCTATCATACCTATATTTTTAAAACCACAGAGTCTTGCAAAGCGTAAAGAATCACCAGCTACTGAGCCAGTGCCAGAATCAATGGATCCAACAACAGAGGGGAATAAACTTTCAATTATCTGCGACAGAGGATGACTGTTAAGGGAAAGCATCCCTTTATATTGTGCAACAATAGAAGGGGGAGAGACAAGAGAAAAGATAGGAATAAAACTATAATTCACCCCAAGAAAATGCTCATGAATTCTTCCCTGAGGATCTATGGAAATAACAAAATCAGGGTTAACCCCGTTTTTCTGCAGCATTGGAACTGCAGAGTCAACTGCAATTATATACAATCCATCCTGATATGCCCTTATATAATCCATATAACTTTCTGCAGAAGGAGCAGAAGAAACTATGAGACAATCACCATCAACAAACTCATCCTTTACAAGACTAACAGGGAACAAAGAATCAAAATTCTTTAAATTATTGAGAGCATTCCTCAAAAAAACTCTACCAAAAGCCTTAACAGTTGCAGCATCAGAAATTCTTTTATCAATAACTCTTTTGATAATTCCTTTAACTTCACTGTAATAAGTATCAAAAATTCTAAGAGATGCTGGATGCTCAATAACTACAAGACCCTTTGCAGATGAAAAATCTATTTCTTCAAGAAGAATTGGCTCAAGTTCCCGAGGAGCAAATCCACAAAAAAATTCAATATTTCTATGATCCATCAAAAAGGATGTTTGAGTTGAATTCTTTATATGTTCCACTATGCCAGAGAGTATATCGATTATTATTATTTTTGAAAAACTGGACAATCTCTCCTTAAGAGAAAGCAGATGATATCCAATACCACAACCAAGGACTATCAATATGTCATTGCCGGAGCCTGCACCTAATTCAGCAGAAATCTTTTCCTTCAATGGATTTATCCTGCTATGTAAGGGATATTCCCTGCCATTAACCCTGGCAATCAAGGTAAGATTGCCATCCTTTGCTGTTTCTACATAATATTCTATTTTATCCATAAATAATGACCTTAAAAGATGAGTTTTCAGGCGAAACAGCAAATTTCTGTTTTAAAAAATTCCTGAAATTGAAAACAAAAGCTAAGTAAACATTGAGTTAAAATAAAATTAGCCAAAACATTCTTGTTAAAGAAAATTATTTGTATTTTTTTACCTCTAATTTATAATTGATATAGCGCAGGATGTCAATTCCAAAAAATTGAGGTCTTAAGTGAAAAATTTACAGAAGAATAATCCTAAGATTTTCACCTTTATTCTGATTTTGATAATGATGGGCAATATAGCTACACTTTCCTGCAAAAAGAAAAAAAACACATCAACAATTGATCTTGAGGCAATTGAATATGACGGATCAAAAAATGAGCGATATCTTTTCAGGGAGGAGTTAAAAAAAGAGAAGATGAAAAAGGAAAAAGAAAAGACTATGTTAAAAAAAATTGAGGAGGAAGTTCCAAAATGAAAACAAAAAGAATTTACTATATAGCAGTTCCATTTTTAATAGTTATTATTGCATTACTATTAAACTTTTTCTCATGGAACATCAATTCAACTGGAGTGCTCTTTGGAAATCAATCTGAATCACCAATAAAATCAGAAGTTGAAAAAACAAAGGCCTTTGAAATTCAAGACACCTTTAGAAAGATATTTGATCTCTACAAAAACACCGTTGTCTTTATTACAACTGAACAAATAGTAAAAGTCAGGCATCCATTTTTTGACGACCCGGTTATGAGAGAATTCTTTGGGAAAAACAATAATCCACAAGTGCGTAAACGAACAGGTCTTGGCACAGGTTTTATCATATCAGAAGATGGCTACATATGCACAAACCACCATGTTATAAATGGCATGGATAAAATAAATGTAAATATCAATGATAAGAACTATGAGGCTAAAATAATTGGATCCGACGAAAAGACAGATATTGGGCTACTTAAGATCGAGCCAAAGGAAAAACTTCAGCCTGCATATTTTGGAGATTCCGACAGGGTTCAGGTGGGCGACTGGGCTATAGCCATAGGCAATCCCTTTGGCCTTGACAAGACCTTTACAGTTGGAGTGATAAGTGCAGTTGGCAGAAGAGATGTGGACTTCATGGGTGGAGCTCATATACAAACAGATGCATCTATAAATCCGGGCAACTCAGGAGGGCCACTAATTAACATATATGGAGAGGTTATTGGAATAAACAGGATGATCTACTCAAAAAGTGGAGGCTACATGGGAATTGGTTTTGCAATTCCAATAAATACAGCAAAAGCTGTTTTACTTCAATTGCAAAAGTATAAAAAGGTCAAGAGAGGATATCTTGGGGTTAATATCTTCCTTCTATCAGATGAGGATGCCAAAAAACTTGGCCTTCCCAATAACGAAGGGGCTTTTGTTGGAGAGGTTATGGAAAACAGCCCGGCCCACATTGGCGGAATCCTTGTAGGAGATATAATACTTAAGGTCAATAATACTGATATTAAAAGCAGCAGAGACCTTATAGACCTCATAGAAAAATCTCAAATAGGAGATACGCTTAAGGTAGTTGTTCTGCGGAATAGAAAAATCGAAAACCTGAGCGTAAAGATTAAAGAGCGGCCGTGACATGAAAATTCCAAAAAGGATAATTCACAATGGAAAAATATTAAGTAATTTTAATATAAATTCCGTTAATATGTTAAGAATATTTATACTATTAAAAAGGTAACCAAATGCATGAGTATATACCAGAAAATAATATCTTTGTGGTCTTTCTATTGATTCTCTTTACAGCAGGGCTTTATTATTTCTGGTGGCTTGCCAGAGTAAGTCCCTTATTCGGAGATGACCCTGTAATCAACATTCTACTTACAATATTTACTCTTGGATTATGGGGATTTTATATAAATCTTAAATATATGCAGAAATCAGAAATGATGAATGGCAGAGATATGAAATGGTTTATGATTCTATTTCTTCCGCTATCTCCAGTCATCATCCAGCACAATATAAATGAAAAATTCTTTTCAGACAGATAAAAAAAATAGGAGTCACTTATGATCGTCAGGTGCACTAACTGTAATTCCGCTTTTGCTGTGGATGATGAGAAGGTTGCAAACAAAAAATTTGCATTCTCCTGCCCAAAATGTGGAGCAGATAATATTTATGATAACAGGAAAAGTGCAAAAAAAGAAAATCTTATAGAAGACACTTTTTTAGATGAAGAAGATCACCTCTCTTCTACTAAGGAGGACGCTCTTTTTGATGATGATTTTGTGGCACCTGAAAAAACAGATCAATTCTCTGATGATGAAATTTTTGGCAAGGAAAAACGCTCACCAGAAGAAGATTTTATTTCTGACTCATTTTCAGAGGAAGGTCTTGATTCAACAACCCATGAGGAACTCATAGATGAATTTGCGGAAGAGCCCATTACAAAAGGTAAAAGGTCACAAAAAGAAGATCTATTTAACGATGACCTCACCATTGACGAAAGCGATTTTCCTGACGAGGAAGGTCTTGTAATAGAAGATACAGACTTGCAAGAAAAAGGAGACAGAGATACAAAAATCTCCTCACAAGAGGATATAGATGCAATGTTTGCAGATATAGATGAGTTCGAAAAATCCAACTCCCAAAAAGAATTGGAAATAGATGAGGATACGACAGTAGATATAGATAGCCTTGACATAGATCTGGAAGAGGATCTTCATGATGAAGAATTAGTTGTCAAATCAGAAAAGTTAAAAGGCAAGGGCAAACCGCTGGAGGATGATGACGATATCACACTTGATTTAGATACCCTTGATCTTGACATTGAGGAAGAACCTGCACCTCAAAAACAGAAATCTCTTAAAAGCAAAATACAAGAAGAAGGGCTATTTGACGAAGAACTCACCTTATCTGTGGATGAAATGGACGTTAATATTGACGATCTCACAGAAGAACCTCAGGCCCAGACACTTGAACCCTCACCTGCAAAATCAGCAAGAAAAAGCGTCAAAATAGAAGAGAGCACTGAAGATGAAAGCATCACAATCGATCTGGATTCCCTTGATATTGACGTAGAAGAAAGCTCTGATTTACTCTCTGGCGAGCTTACAGAGGAGGAAGAAAAGCTTACACTGGAAGATGCTGGTCTTACCTTTAGCGAACTGGATGAACGAAAAAAACCATCTGAAGACGAAATCTTCGATGAGGATTTAGTCCTATCCATAGATGAAATAGATCCAGATCTAAAGCTTGAGGTAATTGGCGATAAAATCGAAAAAACCCCTGTAGTTGAAGAGCTGGAAGAGTTGCCAGAGATAGACTTAGAGGAATATGAAGCTACTATACAAGAGGAAACACCATCTAAAAAGATAGCTCAGGTGGAAAGCCCTATGGAAAGCCTTGATGACTTCATGCTTTCTGATGAGGAGATATATACACCAAAAAGCACCTCTCTTGATATTTTTGACTATGATGAAAGAGAATCAGAGCGCTATTTGCCAGAAAAAGGAAGCTGCACTTTTTCTGTGGACTTTTCTCTGAAGTATTCAAGAATAGGTGCTCTTTTGCGACTGCTTCTTATATATGTTATCAGCATGATTCCACATCTCATCGTTATGTTTCTTTATACCCTTGTGTCAGCAGTTCTTGGCTTTATAAATCAAATAGTTATACTTACAACAGGCCATTGCGTTGAGGATTTCTCTCTAATAACAGAAAATACATTGAGATATTTCTTATACATAAAAACAAACATAATAGGCATTGTGGAAGATAGACCTGTATATGCAGGAAGAGAAAAGCTTAATCATCAATTACAGCTTGATATAACCTATCCTGTCAAATACTCAAAAATTATGGCCCTATTGAGACTATCCATTATAGGAATAATTGCAATTCTCATTCCTCATATTATTGTAATGTTGTTATTGACTATTACTGTTCTATTTGTATACTTGGCAGGAATAGTGATGGTAATTGCAACAAGGAGATGGCCAAATCCTCTCTTTGTTTACCTCACAAGGTATTTTAGATATCTTGCAAGGATCTCATCATTTGCAATTGGTTTAACTGATGAGTATCCACCTTTTAAATTTGACTAAGAAAGGAGTGACCTATGGACGATTCTATGGAAAAGGCCATCAGATTTATATCAGAGGAGCTAAAAGAAAATCCTTCAGCTGATAGACTTAAGCTAATAGAAAGAGCTGGCAGAGAATTTAATCTCAGCCCAATTCAAACAGAGTTTCTAACAGAAAAGTTTGTATTAAACAAGGTATAATTTTTAAATTTTATAAGTATTATTGCTCTAAAGATTTAAATCTCTTCTAATTCAACAAGAGAGCTCATTGTAGAGGCGATCTCCTTCATAGCAGTGGAAACTTCCTCTATACGGGATAGAACTGATTCTATGCTCTTTTCTGTCTCATCATCAGCAAGGCCCTTTGCTTTTTTTTCTTCCAGTATAGCAAGAGTTTCAAAAAAATCCATGACATAGATATTAAATCGTTCACAGGCATCACAAACCATTTTATAAATTCTCATGGTCTCTGGATTATCAGAATTTAAGGGCTTCATCACAAGCTTATACTTTGTTCTCATATTACCTCAAAAGAATTTACAAAAAAGATGCTAAATTTTTAAATTTTCAAAAATTTAAATATACAAAATCGCTTTTATAAAAAATATGGCAAAACATTTTATTGAATTTCTTATTTTTTGAGTTACAATGTCAATTATAGTTATATTTATTTAATAAAAAATTTTTATCTCTGGGGTTAAAATGAAAAAAGTATACGTAATTGGGCATAAAAACCCTGATACAGACTCAATTGTATCAGCAATAGCCTATGCTACTTTAAAACAGGAGCTTGGAGAAACAAATGTCTTCCCTGCACGATGTGGCAAAATAAATCTCCAGACCGAATACATACTCAAAAGATTTAAAATAACTCCGCCAGAATTCCTTAGTGACATGATACCAAAGGTAAGCCACCACATGAGCGAAGAGCCTGTAACTCTTTACCAGGATATGCCTTTGTGGGATGCAATGCAGGTTTTATCAACAAATAGATTCAGAATGATTCCTCTGGTAGATGAAAATAAAAAATACGTTTCCACATTACATTACAACACATTTGCAGAGCACATCCTTAAAAAAATAGACCCTCAAAAAAATACAATAATACAGACATCTGTTCAACATCTTGCCAGAACTCTTAAGGCGCAGCCCATTGTCATTAAAAATGAAAATGAAATCTTCAGTGCACAGATAGTAGTTGCAGCCTCAAAGATTGACACTTTGCGGGAATTTATTGATCTCATGCCTGTGGAAAACACAATAGTAATAGTGGGAGACAGAGAGGATATTCATGAGTATGTTATCAAAAGAAAAGTAAGAGTCCTAATTGTTTCTGCTGGCAGAATGATCTCCAAAGAGATGAAGGATCTTGCAGAGGAAAACAACGTTTCAGTTCTAACAACCCCTTTCCATACAGCAGGAGCTTCATGGCTTGCCCTTCACTCAATGCCTGTAAGATATGCTGGCGATAAAGAACTAAAACCCGTTGCCGGATACGATTATATCAAAAATATCAAAGAGAGATTTTCTGACTCACTATCACGTTCATTGCCAGTAGTGGATGAGGACATGAGGGTAATCGGTGTCCTTACTCAAAGCGATTTAATGAAAGAGCCAAACATCGGAGTTATTCTTGTGGATCACAATGAGCTCTCTCAGTCAGCTGACGGTGTCTCAGAGATAAGAATTCTTGAGATAATTGATCACCATAGACTTGGGAATCCTTCAACAAAATATCCAATTACCTTTGTCAATAGACCTGTTGGTTCCACCTCTACCATAATAGCAAATCTTTATAGAGATTATAAAGTCCCAATAAAAAAAGAAATAGCAGCAATTCTCCTTGCGGGGATTCTCTCTGATACCCTTACTTTAAGATCTGCAACCACAACTCCTATTGATCGCGATACAGCAGAATATCTCTCCCAGATAACTGACCTCAATATTGAAGAATTTGGCAAAGATATTACAAATGCAGCAGCTATTATAAGCTCAAAACCAGCTGAAGAGATAATAAATATGGATATGAAAACTTATAAAGAAGGAAATATATCCTTCTCTGTTAGCCAGGTGGAGGTTAATTCCCCTGATGAAATTCTTGGCAGATCTGATGAGATATTAGAATATCTTTCAAAACTAAAGTCAGGCAATGGATTTCTATTCTCTTCTCTTCTTGTCACAGATCTAAGTCAGCTTAGCAGCTATCTATTGATAAGCGGTGATGATAGCTTTATTAGAAAAATAGAATACCCAAAGGAGGCGGATCATATATTCTTTTTAAAAGATGTCCTTTCACGAAAAAAACAGCTAATGCCATATATTCTTGAGATAATAAGGAGGTTATAAGAGCAATTTATTTAGCTTGACATTTACATTTTTACTTTTTTTATTTAGAAAAATTATAAAAGGCACAAAATAAATAATGGAGTATTCCTCATGAAAATAAGAACTCTTCTGAAGACACTTTTTTTATCAATTATAGTTGCTGGTTGTGGCGGCACAGAGCTTGTGATAAAAGACAACTATGTATTTAGTCCTGCATCTCATCTTAAAAACAAATACCCCACAACTGCAGCTTTGACAGGCCAATATACCTCCAAAAAGATTATACTCAAAGACAATATCCTGGAGATATGCAAGGCAGAGCTTGACTCACAAAAAATATTCAAAGAAGTAGGCATAAAAGGCACAGCTGGATATGATGTGGTAATTGAGATGAATTTTGCCGATGTAGAAAAAGATAAACAATTGGGGCTTGAGCTTAGCATAAATCTCAAACAATTGCCAGAAAAAAAGCTCATCTACAAAAATAAATATGTAGAATACACAACACCTGAGGCCTTTCAAAGTCCAGATGGTTTTGCAGAAGTACTTAAAAAAGTTATAACTCAATTTACTGCTGACATGGATAGGCTCTTTGAAAAATTTACAAAAGAAGGAAATCTTCCTGTAAACCTTTCTGGAAAAAATGTTATATGTGCAGTCTTTCAGTTTAAAGACACAATAGAAGGTGAAAAATACGGAGACCCACTTGCATCAATGATGATGACATCTCTTACCAAGACTTCAAATATAAAGGTTGTGGAAAGGGAAAGAATTCAAAAGGCAATAAAGGAGTTAGAGTTCCAGACATCGGGGCTCTCTGACTCATCAACTGCTAAGGAAATTGGAAAATTTCTCAATGCTGATTTTCTGGTATATGGAGAGGTTTCAAAGATAAAGGAAACATACCATGTAACAATTCATGTCATTGATGTAAAATTGGGCGAGGTTGTGCTCTCTCGAGATATTGATTCCAATGATCCATCTCAGTTCTCAAAGCTTATGCAGGAACAGGCAAACTACATAGCTCAATTTATATCTAAATAATCTCCCTTAAAATCTTTGCTGGTAAAAGGAAACTTTTACCAGCTATAGTAATCAACATCGTGATGCTTGCCAAGAATCTCCACAGCCTTGTAGGCATGTTCCATTTTTATAAAAAAATAATCTGTATCAAAAGTTGAAAGAACAAATACCGGGATCTCGCTTTCTGCCAAAGGCGTTGTTATAGAATTAATTATCCCTGTTTCATTAAATTTTAGATTTTTATTTATTTTAAAGATCTTCATGCTGCACTCGTGGGGATATTCCTCTGGGACAGCCTCTCCTGAACATATTACAGTACACTCCTCCCCTGTATCTGTTATACTGTAGAATCTTGAAGTATCAACCCAATCCGGCAGCTTAGAACCAGAGTCAAGCCTAAAAATTGTGTAATCCCCTGGTAATATGGTTATGGGAAGCCTTAAAATTTTTTTCATAATAAATCCTCTCTTTTAAAAAATCCATGAAAAGAAGAAATCAAAACCCCAGAGAGAACCAGAAGTGATCCTGCTATTTCCGGGAAGCTCAACTTCTCACCAAGAACCACAAAGGCAATTAAAACAACAAAAACAGGCTCTGCTGTTCCTACAACAGAGGCTCTTAGAGAACCAATTCTTTTTACTCCCTCAAGAAATAAGAGAATAGCTAAAACAGTGCTAAAAAATGACATTAAAAAAACAAGCTCCACCTGCTTAAGAGAGAGGGAAGTTAAAAAATTTAGCTGATTATGAAAGAACAGTGAAATAACAATAAGGCCCACCAGTGACATTGTAAAAGCCACAGAGAGGGAATTATAGCTCTTCAAAGTTCTTTCACTAATTATGCAATAAATAGAATAACTGAAAGCAGACAAAGCAGCCAGAGATATTCCAGTTATATTATTAACCTCAATCTTACTTGCCCCAGAAATAAAAATAATTCCCAGAAAAGAAATAAACACAGAGAACAAAAGAACCATTGATGGTTTTCTTTTTAAAAATATTATGGACATCACAGAGATGATTGCAGGATGAGAAAAAAATATAACAATGGCCAGTGCTGCTTTTATGTATGTGAGGCTATAAAAAAAACAAATACCCCCTGCAGTAAAGGCTAACCCCTGAAGCAGTAACAAGGGAGAAAACTTAAAAAACATAATACCTTTTATGCTTAAAAGCAGAGCAAGTAGCAGAAGAGAAAAAATAAATCTCAATATAAGAACCTCAAAGGGAGCAAGCCCTGTGGAATAAGTGACTTTTGCTATTACAGGCATCCATGCATAACATAAGGCTGAGAGCAAAATCAAGGCAGTTCCAGCAATTGACTTTATAAGTTTTTCACTCATAAAGAATTAGCTGCCAGCATGAGGTTTAAAATCAAGCAAATAAAATATTATCTGCTTTTTTTATTTACATTTTCCCCTTTTGTAAAAAAATAGCTCTTCGAAGGCTTACTATCAAAGTAAGCATAAACTTCTGAGGAGTAGTGCTATGGAAAAAGCTATACAGGATTTCTATCCCGATGAATTTGCCCACTGTTATGGATGTGGACATAAAAACGAACATGGCCACAGGATAAAAAGCTTCCTTGAGGGAGATGAAACAGTATGCCACTATAAACCTGAGCCTTTTTATACTGGAGGCTTTCCAGATAAAATGTATGGAGGTTTAATTGCATCTCTTATAGATTGCCATGGAGCAGCAACAGCCTCTGCAGCAAGAGTAATATCAGAGGGATTTAAGATAGGAGAAAAACCTGCTCCAAGATTTGTCACAGCATCTCTAAAAGTTGACTATCTTAAACCCACCCCCATGGATGCAACTCTTGAGCTCAGAGGAAAGGCTGTAGAAATCAAAGACAGGAAGATAGTCGTCCATGTAACTCTATCTGCAAAAGGAATTGTCACAGCAAAAGGTGAGGTAATACTGGTTCAACTGCCAGAGAAATAGTTTGCAGAGGCTATCTATAATTAGCCTCTGCAAATCTCCTCCTAACCTTCGTTACTATAAAAAGGAGGGTATCCTGTAACTTCTCTTATCTCTTCATAAAGAGGCTTAAGTTTATTATAAAGCTTCATATATACGTTTTCAAAAAGATCTCCATAGAGTTTGCTATTTTTCTTGTCTGGCTCAAAAATATCAGCAACCCTTGTCATTGACTGGACAGCGCTTTTAAAATCAGAGAAGACCTTGATTCCAACTGCTGCATCAATTGCTGCTCCAAGGGCAGAGGTTTCATAAGTATGAGGCCTTTCTGCAGGAAGATTAAAAATATCTGCAGTAAGCTGCATTGCACATCTGCTCTGGGAGCCACCACCAGATACTCTTAGCTTTTCAATTTTTATTTTATTGCGCTTTTCTGTGCGAATTGCTCCTTCTTTAAGGGCATAAGAGAGGCCTTCAAGAATTGCTCTGTAAACATGAGCCTTTGTATGGACATCGCCAAAGCCAATTATAGCTCCCTTAGCCTCAGGCCCTGGTACTTTAACACCTGGGGACCAGAAAGGCTGAAGCATAAGCCCCATAGAACCAGGGGGAACACAACAGGCCATATCATCAAGAAGCACCTCAACTGGAATGCACTTTTTCTGCGCCAGGACCATCTCATTGTGGGCAAATTCATTTTTAAACCAGCTTACCATCCAATAGCCGCGATAAATCATTACCTCTGTATTGTAAGCGCCTGGCACTGCACTGGGATAAGGAGGCAAAAATGGAATTATTTCAACATACTTGCTATTTGTTGTTTCAATTGTTGCAGTTGTGCCAAAGCTCAAGCATGCTATATCAGGGCTCAAACATCCAGATCCCAAGACCTCACAGGCCTTATCAGCTGCTGCTGCAATAACAGGAAGCCCTTCAGGAATACCTGTCTCTTTTGATGCCTTCTTAGAAATAGCCCCAAGGAATTCTGAGGGTTTTACAAGAGTTGCCAACCTATCCCTTGTAATGTAAGGGAACATCTTCCATTTAAAATCACTATCCTTTGACCACTCTTGTTTTTTAAAATCAAAGGGCACATAGCCCACCTGATTCCCTGTAGAGTCTGTAAACTCCCCTGTCAATTTATAGGTAAAATATCCAGATAAAAATAAAAATTTATAGGTCCTGTCCCATATCTCAGGTTGATTTTGAGCTATCCAGTTTGCCTCACACTCCATGATTGTATAAATTGCAGTGTCATACATGTTTATTGCTTTGAGAATATATTTAAGATATGCAGGAGGCCAATTCTCTGCCTTTGCCTTTCTTCTATCCAGCCATATAATTGCTGGTCTCAAAGGCTTCCCATCTTTATCGAGATTTATCATGGTGTTTCTCTGAGTCGTAAGAGAAACAGCCTTTATTGAATCCTTTTGTATAGACTTATCAGAAAAGAGTTTTTTTGAGGTTGCACATAAAGTCTTCCAGAAATAATCTGGATTTTGCTCTGCCCAGCCTAGTTGGACAGAAAAATATGGTTCTATTTCTGTTTTTACAATTTTTTTTATGTTACCATTAAAATCAATAAGAGCAGCTCTTATAGACTGAGTCCCTGCATCAATAGCAAGAACACAGTCCTCCCATGTATTTTTTTTTGCCATTTAACTCTCCTCATTAATCTATTTTATGTATTTTCTGCAGAGCCTTATCAATACTTTCTATGGATTCGATATATTCAGTAATGCCAACTATATCCATAACGCGGTAAAGATGTTCAGTAAGCCCAGTAAAGATAAAATTGCCATTGATCTCCTTATGGAGATGAATCAACTTTATGAATGAAGATATCCCTGATGAGTTAACATAGGTGCAATCTTTAAAATCAAAGATATAAACCTTTGCTTTACTGCTTTTACGTATTTCATGATAAACTGAACACAAAAGAGGATCTGCCTCGTAGGTAATATCCCCTGATAAATACACTACGGGTATTTCCTTAACAATATCCCACTTTAAGCTAAATTGTCTCATATTCATTTTTCTCTTTTTATTGCTTTTTTTGCAACGTCATAATCTCCTGCAGCATTCCACAGTGAATATCCGCTGCAATTGCCTTCCTGTGAAGCGCGGATCTGACTTTTTATATATTCAGGGCTCCATGTTGGTGAAAGCAAATTAAAGGCCTGCAAATATGGCCTTATAATAACTTTTTTATTTATCATTACAGAAGCTCTTAATGCTCCATCTCTAACAATATAATAAGGTCTTGTATCTGTGGAAAATTTTTTGTAAAAAGATTGGCCAAAATGTGAAGGATAAACCATTGGCGATATTACATCCACCACATAAGAAAATTCCTCCATATCCTGACCTATTCTGTTTCCAAAATAATACCAGGAATTAAATCCATAGATGTCCACAGACACAGGTATTTTAAGATTATAATTAGCTCTTTGCAAAAAATCAATTAAAATTTCCGATTTATAAAAGGATGGCTCCTGTTGAAAGGAAAATTTGCAAAGATGTATTGGCCCATCTGCCGGAAACCTTATATAATCAAACTGAATCTCATCAAAGCCAAGCTTTTCCAATTCCAGTGCAAGCTCAATATTGTAATCTTGAACAAAGGTGGAAAAAGGATCTACCCAATATTCATGAGTTGCCCCCTGCCATGGCTTTCCTGTATTTTTGTTCTTGATGGCATACTTATTATCATAGGCAAAATAGAGTTTTTTATCTCTGAAAGTAACAATTCTGGCTATTAGATATATATTTGCTTCCTTAAGTTTTTTCATCACCTCTTTAAAATTCTTTATAGGTCTTAAGGATCCTATTTCTTTTGCTGTTTTGCTTTGACTATCAAAAAGCACATTGCCAAAATCATCCTTCATATCTATCACAAAGGAATTAATCTCACTTTCCTCAGCTATTTTTATATAATAATCCAGCCTCTTTGTAAGAGCAGGAACGCTTATATATATACTTCTCCTTTGAGCTGCTCTCTCATCCCTAAATTTTACAGAAGGATTACCAATGAAAAAAGCAAGAGATGGAAAATTCATCTCCCTGGGAATCACTGCAAGGGATTTAATGTCACCTCTTGTGGAAATTATAGCTGGCAGATTATATATCTCCCTGGCAGAAGAATCACCCACTTCATAAGCAAAGACCTTATTCTTTTCAGTGAAAAAGATCTTATCTCCATATTTTTTTATGTCATAAACTACCGCACTAAAATCCCCATCAGAATCATTTTTAACTGGCAAAAAACTCCTACCATCAGAAGCTTCATATAGGCCTTTCCCAAAATAAAAGCCAGCAAAAATTCTACTGTCATCTATAAGCAAAGAGGAGATCTGTTCAGTGAACTTTAACTCAGGGGAATAAGGATTTTCTGGAAGCCCTTTGCCTATTTTTTTAAAAGCCCTTCCATCAAAGCTAAACAATCCAGAAAAGGATGTGCCAGCAATAATGGAATCCCCTTTAATTGACAGTGCAGTTATATAATTGCCCCTTCCTATGTCAGAAATAGGCATTTCCTTCCATGTTTTTGCGCCATCTTTGCTTCTATAAATGCTGTGTTTAGTTGCCACTACCATATTTAGAGGATCTAAGGGATCAACAGCAAAGGCTGAAATCTTTCTGTATTTCCAGGGATTATCATAAATCGAAGGTCTTTTGAATTCACTGGAGTTTAGCTCAATCCACTTATTTTTATTAAACTTAAAAATCCCGCAATTCATTGTTGCCAGAAAAACATCATTGCCAGAGCAATAAAACCTGACAGGCAAGACTCCCTCTGGAAGACCATCTTGAATTTTTTCCCAGCCATATCCACCATTGTCAGAGAAGAGAATCTCATCAGAGGAAGTAATTGCAAAGAAGGAAGTGGAAGCTGCCTTGCATTCCACCAAAAAAAATAGACTAAAAAAAACAATCAGGCATTCAGTCAGAAGATTTCTCATTGTATGCCTCAAAATTCTTCTCAAACATTTCTTCGTTCATAATAGTATAAGAATAGCCCTGCTCTGTCAAAAAAAGCTGCCTGTTGTGAGCAAACTTCTCTTCAATAGAATTAGATGTTACAATTGTATAAAAATAGGCGTAATTCTCATCTCTCTTTGGCCTTAATACTCTTCCAAGCCTTTGAGCCTCCTCCTGCCTGGAACCAAAGGTGCCGGAAATTTGTATTGCCACATTTGCATCAGGCAAATCAATGGAAAAATTAGCCACTTTAGACACAACCAATGCCTTAAGCTCACCATTTTTAAATCTCCCGTAAAGCTCCTCTCTTTCTGCAACAGGCGTTATTCCTGTGATCAGAGGAAATCCAAAAATAGATGAAAACTCCTCAAGCTGAGATATATACTGGCCTATTATAATAACATTATCCTCTTTATGGCGAGAGAGAATTTTTTTCACTATGGCAATCTTTCGCGGATTTTCAGCTGCTATGCGAAATTTTTCTCTGTCCTTTGAGATGGAATACTGCATCCTCTTATCCTCTGGAAGATCAATACGAATCTCTGTGCAAAGAGCTGTGGCTATCCAGTTGGACTTTTCCAGAAGTTTCCAGGGCATGTCATATTTTTTTGGTCCTATAAGGCTAAAGACATCTGACTCAAGCCCATCCTCTCTTATCAAAGTAGCAGTAAGTCCCAATCTTCTTTTGCTCTGTATTTCCGATGTAAGCCTGAATACAGGTGCAGGCAGGAGATGAACCTCATCATAAATGATAAGACCCCAATTTTTGGAAGAAAAGAGATCAAAGTGCTTAAAGCCTTCTTTTTTGTCCTTTCTGTATGTCAAGATATTATAGGTTGCTATTGTAACAGGTTTTATTTCTTTTTTATCACCAGAATACTCACCAATTAAATCAGGAGAAAGAAACGTCCTGTTTATAAGCTCATCTCTCCATTGCCGTAAGGCCACTGTGTTTGTAACTAAAATCAAAGTAGCACTTTTTATCTGAGCCATAATTCCTATACCAACGATTGTCTTTCCAGCTCCACAGGGTAACACAACAACCCCACTACCTCCCTCTGGCCCACCTCCTTTGTAAAAGGCATTTACAGCGCTTATCTGATAGTCCCTCAGTTCAACCCCAGTGCCATCCTCTGCCAGAGGCTTTATCTCTATATCAAGTGGATCCCCATCTTCATATCCAGCCAGATCCTCCACAGGAAAGCCGATCTTGATAAGAGCCTGTTTTACATGGCCTCTATAGAGCTTATGAACTGTAAGAGAATTATCATCTATTCTATCTATGATATAATTCTTAAATTTTTTATTATAGAGGATTTCATTTATTAAAGTTGCATCCTTTGATTCAAGCACAAGGCTATCACCTCTCATTACAAGGCGCAAAAGCCCATAGCGCTTCATCTGTTCCTTTATTGTTGTATATACAGTTGCAGGTATTTCATACTTTGAATAAGTCTCAAGACTACTTAAAATATCCTCAACAGAGATCCCTGAAGAAGCTGCATTCCACAAAGAAAGAGGTGTTACCCTATAGGTATGAATATGCTCAGGACTTTTTTCGAGTTCAGAAAAACGAGAAATTGAATTCCTGGCCTCTTCAAAAAGAGGATTATCCACTTCTACAAGGATTGTATTGTCACTTTGAACTATTACTGGTCCTGCCATATCATTCATTTTCACATATAAAAATTTTAAGAAAAAAAATTTTTACACAATTGCACAATTTGTCAAATATTTATTCTTTGGCTTTTTTAAATTGCTAATTTTATTCAATTTTAATTCCTTAATTTTTATATTTTTATATCAGTAATTATTCTTAAATATAATTTTTAGTGTAAAAGCAAAAAAATCTTAGCCCAGCAGTATGTAAGGCGGAGGGAATAATAGAGTTTTTTATTTTAAAAAAGTTAAGGAATATATGCTGTTTTTATATAGAACAAAATGCTCTAATATATTTACTTGCTAAGAAAAATACTATTTATTACACTAAAAGATCTCTTTTAGAAATTATTACTGAATTTTATTTTGAAAAAAAGCTTGTTAATTATAAATATATAAGAAATAATTGAATTTTGTGTGTAAAACACATATCCTTTTTATTATAAAAAGAGGTTTTTATGGGCTGCACAGTTGCAATAGGAACACAATGGGGTGATGAAGGCAAAGCCAAGATGATAGATTACCTCACCAGAGATGCTGATATTGTTGTCCGATACCAGGGTGGAGCAAACGCTGGCCACACAGTAGTTGTAAATGATAAGAAGTTTGTTTTTCACTTGATACCATCAGGAATTCTCCATGAAGGGAAAACCTGTGTAATAGGCAATGGAGTTGTCCTTGATCCTGCTGAGCTTATTGAAGAAATAGAAGTTCTTGAAGGGAAAGGCTATAACGTAAAAGAGCGATTGATTATTTCTGATGCAGCTCATTTCATACTGCCATACCATAAAACCCTTGATTCCCTTATGGAAGAGGATAGTGAAGAGAAAATAGGGACAACAAAAAGAGGTATTGGGCCATGCTATGCTGATAAATGCCTGAGAGTTGGCATACGCACAGGTGATATTTTTGATGAAGCTCACCTAAAAAAAAGAGTCATAGCTGCTTTGAAAATAAAAAACCTTCAATTTGAAAAGATATATGGGCTCCCTCCTGTAGCGGTAGAAGAAATCATGGAACTTATACTTGATTTTAAAACTAAGGCTGGACAGATGGTTCAAAATAGCCAAAAATTCCTACATGATGCCCTAAAGCACAAAAAAAAGATTCTCCTTGAGGGAGCTCAGGGTTTTGCCCTTGATATAGACCATGGAACTTATCCCTTTGTAACATCTTCAAATCCCACAATAGGTGGAGCTCTTATAGGATCAGGCCTTAATGCTGGAGAGATCGATGAGGTCCTGGGTATAACAAAGGCCTATGTAACAAGAGTGGGAGAAGGTCCTTTCCCATCGGAGGCCAATGAAGAAGACAGTGAGAGGCTGAGGGTAAATGGGAACGAATTTGGTGCAACCACAGGCAGACCAAGGCGCTGTGGCTGGTTTGATATCCCCCTGCTTAAAAAATCAATTCAGATCAATGGCCTTAACTCTCTGGCTGTAACCAAGCTTGATGTTTTAACTGGATTTGATAAGATAAAGATCTGCACAGGATATGAAGTTGATGGTAAAAGAGATGACGATATTTGTCTTTCAAATCTCAGCAGGGTTAAACCAATATTCATAGAAATGGATGGCTGGGATGAAAATATATCAAAATATCGGACATTTGATGAGTTGCCAGTCAATACCAAAAATTATCTAAACTTTATTGAAGAAGAACTTCAGATCCCAATAAAATATATATCAGTAGGTCCAAGCAGAGAATTTACATTCAAAAAATAAAATAAATCGATTCACCTGCAGTTATTGCAGGTGAATCTTTAAGGTTTAAAAATTAAAAAATTTCCTCTAAGGACTCATATATAGCAGCTGCGGTCTTATCTATATCCTCATCGCTGTGAGCTGAAGAGAAAAATCCAACCTCGTAACCTGAGGGAGAAAGATAAATTCCCCTTTTTAACATTGCATTGTGAAATTTTGCAAAGAGCTTCATATCGCAAGCTCTAACATCATTAACAGAGGTAATAGTTTTTTTGTCTGTAAAATAGAAACAGAATATTGACTCAATAAAATCAAAGTGCACCTTTGAAAATTTACTTAAGGCAGGTTTTATTCTCTCTGCCAGAGTCTCTGTTTTCGTCTTAAGCGATTCATAAAATCCTGGGGATAGGGTCTTTTTAAGAGAGGCAAGTCCTGCAGCCATTGCAAGAGGATTTCCGGCAAGAGTTCCTGCCTGATAAACCGGGCCTTCTGGCGCAATTTTTGACATGATATCTTTTCGACCACCATAAGCGCCCACAGGTAACCCTCCGCCTATTATCTTGCCAAGGGTTGTAAGATCTGGCCTTACACCATAATACTCCTGAGCACCACCCCTGGCCAGCCTGAATCCAGTTATCACCTCATCAAAAATCAATATCACCCCATATTGAGTGCAGAGATCTCTCACCCTTTGCAGATAGCCTTCTTTTGGTTTAATAAGTCCATAATTGCATGGGACAGGCTCCATAATAAGAGCAGCTATGTCTTTGCCTTCTTTTTCAAAAATTCTTTCAAGTGAATCAATATCATTGTATGGAACAACCAGCGTATCCTTTGCGTTGCCAGTTGTTACCCCGGCTGAATCAGGTATACCTGAATCTGCAAGGCCAGAACCTGCTGCAACTAACAAAAAATCTGCATGACCATGATAGCAGCCATCTAACTTAACAAATTTTTCCCTCCCTGTAAAACCTCGTGCAAGCCTTATGGCACTCATTGTGGCCTCTGTGCCAGAGCAAACAAACCTCACCTTTTCTATAGAGGGGACCATAGAAATTACAAGCTCTGCAAGCTCTACCTCAAATCTGTGAGCTGTCCCAAAACTTGTTCCATGGAGAGCTGTCTCTCTCACTGCATCAATTACATCTCGATCCCCATGACCCAAAATCATCGGTCCCCAGGACATGCAGTAGTCAATAAAACTATTACCATCCTCGTCAATGAGCACGCTACCCTTGCCCTCTTTCATAAATAGCGGAATACCGCCAACAGACTTAAAAGCCCTAACAGGGGAATCAACTCCTCCAGGCAAAAGATTTATAGCCTTTGAATACAGCTCCTCAGATCTCTTTATATGCATGTTTTACCTCAAACTCAAAACCACTTATTTTTAAAAATGTCACGTGTATGGTATGATATTATCATATCACTGCCAGCCCTAAATAGAGAGGTTATAATCTCTGTCACAACCCTTTGCTCATCTATGTATCCCACTGCAGATGCAGCCTTCACCATAGAATATTCCCCACTTACATTATAAGAACATACAGGGACGGGTGATATGTCAGCCACTCTGCGTATTATATCCATGTAGGATAAGGCTGGCTTAACCATAACTATATCAGCCCCCTCATCAATATCCAGAAGCACCTCTCTCTCTGCATCACGGATATTCCTTATATCCATCTGGTAACTGCGCCTATCTCCAAACTGAGGTGTGCTACCTGCAGCATCCCTAAATGGTCCGTAAAAGGATGAGCAGTATTTTGCTGAATATGCCATCAAAGCTGTGCTTTGATATCCATTGCTATCAAGCATCTCTCTTATGGAATTAACTCTTCCATCCATCATATCAGAGGGGGCAACTATATCAGCACCTGCCTGCGCATGGCTTAGAGCAATTCTTGAAAGCAAAACAAGAGTTGGATCGTTTAAAATTTCTCCATGCTCAACAATCCCGCAATGGCCATGATCTGTATATTCACACAAGCAGACATCTGTGATTATACAAATCTCATCGCCAAAGTTCTTCCTGATTTGACGTATTGCCTTCTGAACTATACCATTTTCATTATAGGCCTCAGAACCTGCATGATCCTTCAAATCAGGTATCCCAAATAGTATTATATATTTTATACCAAGATTTAGATCCTCCTCAAGATCCCTAAGCATATTATCAATTGAAACCCTTTCTATTCCAGGCATAGAATTTATTGCCTCGCGAACAGATGTCCCTTCCTTTACAAAGTGTGGCATTATGAGCTTATTTTTATCTGGACTTACCTCTGCTACTAAATCTCTTATAAGATTTGTTTTTCTCAATCTTCTTGGTCTATGAATCATGGCTTCACCTCTGTAAAGTATTCAATCAAAGCCTTTACCAGGCCATCTATGGTGTATTCCCTGGCTGTTATTTCTGCCTCATGTCCTCTTTTTATAAGAGTCTCTGTTGTAATAGGACCTATGCTGGCAAAAACGCCATTGCAACTGTTTACAATATCAAAAAAATTATTTACTGTTGAAGAGCTTGTGAAGGTCACAACATCTGCCCCTTTGACCATATCAAGAATTTCATCATTTATCTTAGCAGGCTTTTGGCTACTATAAATATGAATTCTGTTAACCTCTGCTCCAAGTTTTTCAAGACCGTCTCTGAGAGTTGGCCTTGCATCTGCAGAACAGGGAAGCAATATTTTTTTATGCTTAATATCTATTTTAGAAAATTTCTCAATTAAAGATTCTGCCACAAATTCCTCTGGGATAAGATCAGGTCTTAATCCGTATTGCTTTAGCTCATCACCAGAGGCTTTGCCTATTACAGCAATTTTAATATTACCAAGAGTGCGAGAGTCTTTCCCAATTTTAAAAAGCTCCTCAAAGAATATATTAACAGCATTCTGAGAGGTAAAGACAAGCCAGTGATATTTATCAATATTCTGTAAAGCATTGTGAAGGGTGGAAAGATTTTCCTCTCTTTTGATCTCAATTGTTGGGAACTCAACAACCTCTGCACCAAGAGTGATAAGCATTGAAGAAAGTCTCGATGCCTGTTCCCTTGTTCTTGTCACAACAATTTTTTTGCCAAAGAGAGGCTGATTGTCAAACCACCTGAGTCTTTCTCGTAAAGAAACGACCCCTCCCATAACAATAATGGCAGGTGGTTTCATCTTTGTCCTTTCTACTTCAATGTCTATAGAATTAAGAGTAGCTGTCAAAACCCTCTGTTGGGGTCTTGTCCCCCAACTTACAATACCGACTGGAGTATCTGGAGGAAAATGCTTTTCATTTATAAGCTTCTCTTTAATATGAGAAAGATTTTTCATCCCCATCAAAAAGACAAAAGTTTTTTCTGGATCGTATTCAGGAAAATTAACATCATCAATCTCTGAGGCATCATCTCTTCTATGGCCACTTATAACCTCAAAGGCATTTGCAAAATCACGATGCGTCACAGGAATTCCAGCGTAGGCAGGGGCAGAATAAAAAGAAGATATCCCTGGAACGACCACAAAGGGGATGCCAGCCTTAGCTAATTCCTCTGCCTCCTCTCCGCCTCTTCCAAAGATAAAGGGATCTCCACCCTTTAACCTTACAACCTTTTTCCCTTCAAGAGCTTTACTAAGCATAAGAGAATTTATCTCATCCTGAGTCATTGTGTGATTACTACCCTGCTTACCCACATAAATAAGCTCACAGCGCAAATCAGAAACAAGACTCTTCTCTGCAAGATAATCATATATCACACAATCAGCTTCTTGCAGAAGCCTCTTCCCTTTGATGCTTATAAGCTCAGGATCTCCTGGTCCTGCTCCAACAAGATAAACAATTCCTTTCATATATATTTATCAGCTCCTTTTGCTTTAAGAATACGGGCAAGCTCTTCCCCAAGGCTCTCTGGTCTTTTGCCATAAACCCTTGAACGTGCAACAAAATTTCCCTCTGGTGAGGCAACGACTCCATCCAGAATTATTGCATCTCCATGAAGCCTTGCAAGAGCTCCTAAGGGAACATGGCAACCTCCACCAAAATACTTTAAAAAAGATCTCTCTGCCTTAACTGCTTTTTCAGTAACAGGATCATTCAGCTTTTCAACAATTTTTTCCGTGTAAGTATCATCATATCTTATTTGTAGACCCAAAGCCCCCTGAGCAGGTGCAGGTAAAAACAATTCCTCTGGCAACTCCCTTACATAAAATTCACTGACATCGAGATTTATTCGCTCAACCCCTGCCTTTGCCATTACAATGGCATCATATAGACCCTCTTTTAACTTTCTAAGTCTTGTATTGACATTGCCCCTTAAAGGCTCAATAATAAGGGACTGATCTATGGCTTTAAGCTGAGCAAGTCTCCTCATAGAGCTTGTGCCGATTTTTTTCCCACTTTTTATACCAAGCGCACTATTATCAAGACAATCTCTGTGCATAATAAGCAGATCATGAAAATCACCTCTAACTGGAATTGCTGCAAGTTTTAGACCCTTAACCTCCTCTGTTGGCAAATCCTTAAGAGAATGCACTGCAAGATCTATAGAGTTGTCAAGCAGAGCCTCTTCTATTTCTTTGGTAAAAAAACCCTTACCCTCCATCTTGTTAAAAGAGACATTCTGAATTTTATCCCCCTCTGTTTTTATAATAACAATCTCGACTCTATCTCTTCCAATTAAATCTGCAATATAATTTGCCTGCCACAGGGCAAGCTCGCTGCCTCTTGTGCCTATTTTAATCTTCCTTTCCATTAATAATCAAACACCATATATTTTTTTATTTTATGTAGAATACTATTTAAAAGGCTGCTGTGTCAATTTATTATTTAAAGTCTGTTTATTTATTAGCCTTATAAAAAATTATACATAATTCTTGACTAAAGAATACTTTTTTTATTCACTTTAAAAAAAACGAGGTAAAATTATGAAGCGATTAAACACAATTTTTATAACCTTTATGGTTGCTCTTGCTTTCTTTGTTGCCTGTAAGGATTCAAAATCTACAAGCATCAAAATAGGGATATCTAAAATAGTCTCCCATCCAGCTCTTGATTCTGTGGAGAAAGGGATTCAGGATGAACTGAAAGAGGAGGGTTTTACAAATATCACCTATGATCTACAGAATGCCAATGGAGAGCTATCAACCGCTGCTTCAATTGCTCAAAAATTCAAAGCCGACAAGGTTGATATTGCTGTGGGCATTGCCACACCAACATCTCAGGCTCTTTATAACACACTGAAGGATAGTGTTATTATATATTCTGCAGTAACAGATCCAGTTGATGCAGGCCTTGTAAAATCCTACAAAGCAGGAGAAAAAAACATAGCAGGCGTTTCTGATATGACCCCTGTTAAAGATCAGATTGCCTTCCTGAAAAAGATAAAGGATATAAAAAGGCTTGGCCATATATATGCAAGCCACGAGGCTAACGCTGTAGCTCTTGCCAAAGTAGCAAAAGAAGCTTGCAAGGAGCTTGGGATTGAATTTGTAGAAACAACAGTAACCAATTCATCTGAGGTAAAGCAGGCAGCACAGACAATAGCAGACAGAGTTGATGCCTTCTATCTCAGCACAGATAACACTGTAATATCTGCAATAGCTGCTGTTGCTGATGTTGCAAAGGCAAAAAAGATCCCTATAATGTCAGCGGATCCCAGCTCTGCAGAAAAATTTGAAGTCCTTGCAGCATGGGGATTTGACTACTACAAGATGGGAAGAGCCACAGGAAAGTTAATTGGCAGAATCCTTAAAGGTGAAAAACCAGAAAACATTCCTACAATTTTTATGACAGATCCATCAGATGTAGATCTGCTGATAAATCTTGATGTAGCAAAAAGACTTAACATAAACATTGCTGATGATATTAAAAAGAAAGCAAGCCGTATAATCGAAAACGGTAAACTGATTAAGAAATAATAACAAAAGACCGGCAACTCTTTGTTGCCGGCATTCCTTAATTTTACAAAAAGGCTTCTAATGGATATAAAGAGTTGCTATAACATTTTAAAAATATCTCCTGAGTCAACAGATGAAGAGGTTGCAAAGGCCTTCAGAATTATGGCTTTAAAATATCATCCAGATAAAAACCCAGATAAAAGAGAATGGGCAAATGAACAGATGATAATTCTAAATCAAGCCTATTCCACAATTATGAGCCACAGGTTTAAATCCAATGGCTCACAGGATAGCAGCAATTCTTATGAAGAGAAGCCCACACAGAACAAAAGATCTGATTTCGCATCCGCAAAAATCAATAAAAAAGCTGATAGAGATTATCTCATAAACAAATTTGTGGAAGTGAGAGAAACAGCAAAAGATGCCATGTATGTTTACTTTCAGTATTCACTTTACAATTTTCATCGCAGAGATGAAATTGGCAATAGAAAGATATATGAAAAGATGATCTACACCTTAAGAAAGGCTTACCATTCAATACAAAAGCTTTCTGAGATGACAGATGATAAAGAGCTCCTGGAGCATTTTGATGTCTTTGGCAAGCTTATATTTGATTTCTATCGCGCATCTGAATGTGTAAATATAATAGACTCATATAAAGATGAATATGAAGTCCTTGCATACAGAATATATAGAAAGGGCGATGATTACCTCCATAGGGCTCACAAGGAGCTCTTTTTTGACAGGCACAACAGAGGCTATATTGACAAAAAAAGAATCGCTCCAGATATCTTAGAGGCAGAAAACTGTTTTAAACAGACCATCAAGGTCTATTCAAAATCAACGTGGACTGTGGAATCAAAGATTAAGCTTGAATATATACAATCCCTAAAAGCCTATGTAAGCCTTTTCTTTACTAAATAAAAATTCCAATCTTTAAAAATTTTTTCAAATTGACATAAGCCTCAAATATATGAAATTATCCACAATCTCTTAAAAGAGGTCATCTTAGTGGAAAAACCAGATTCTCCAACCTATTGTGAAATAGATCTCTCTGCCTTTTCAAATAATCTAAAAGAGATAAGAAGGCTCATCCCCGATCATACAAAAATCATGGCTGTTGTAAAGGCAAATGCCTATGGCCATGGCTCAGTTATAATTGCAAAAGAAGCACAAAGTGCTGGAGCAGAGTTTTTGGCTGTTGCTCGACTGAATGAGGCTATGCTGTTGCGCAATGGCGGTATTACTCTGCCTATTCTGCTCTTTGACGATTCAGCAATGCACAGTGCAGAAATTTATATAGATCAAAACATACGCCCTTCAGTTAGTTCCATGGAAGAGGCTATTCTCTTTTCAAAAAGCGCAACTCAATATGGCAAACCAATCAAGATTCACATAAAGATTGATACAGGTATGGGTCGCCTTGGCTTTTTAAGCGATGAACTCAGCCATAAAGAACCAGGCACCCTTGCAAGGACCATAGCAGAGATCAGCAATCTTCCAAACATAAAAATAGAGGGGATATATTCTCACTTTGCTACATCCGATGAAAAAGATAAAAAATATGCAAACACTCAGCTTGCAATTTTTAAAAAGCTCATAGCTCAACTAAATGAGCTTTTACCCTATAAGCCATTATACCACATGGCAAATAGTGGAGCCATAATAGATATACCAGAATCTCATCTGGACATGGTTAGACCCGGGATATCCATCTATGGTATATATCCATCGCAAGATGTGTGCAAGGATAAAATAGATCTTCACCCTGTAATGAGCATAAAATCAAAAATAGTTCACCTCAAAAAAGTTAAGCCCAATTTTAAAATAAGCTATGGATGCACCTTCACAACAAAAAGAGATAGCATAATTGCAACAGTGCCCGTTGGATATGCGGATGGCTTCCCCAGAAGCCTTTCCTCAAAGGGCGAGATGATTGTTCGCGGGCAGAGAGCTCCAGTTATCGGAAGAGTTTGTATGGATCTAACGATGATTGATGTTACAGATATTGAAGGAGTTTCCCTCTATGACGAGGTCGTTGTTATGGGGAGGCAAGATAGTGAAGAAATTACAGCTGATGAAATAGCCTCAAAGTGCAATACCATAAGCTATGAAATTCTGACATCAATCTCACCAAGGGTTACAAGAATATTTTTGAAAAAAAGTTGACAGTAAAAAGCATAATTTCTCTCTTACAGAAGAGGTGCTTAATATGATTCAATCAGGAATGCAAAAAAAGGAAATTCAATATCCATCGGAAATAATTTTTAAATCTATATTCCGCAATAAACCATACACTATTGATTCAATAAGGACAATTCTCTCTGAAAATTCCATAGAGCAGGGAAATGTTTCTGCAAAGGAAAGCTCCGGTGGAAAATTTATATCTTACACAATCTCCGGAATATTCTATTCAGAAGAAAATCTAAATTCTATTTGCAACCAGATTTCAATGCTTGAGGGATTTATGGCTATATTTTAGCTACTGGCTCATCCCTGCTATTGCCCCTGTGCTCCAGGCAAACTGAAGATTAAATCCACCACTGTCTCCATCGATATCCAGGATCTCCCCTGTAAGATATAAGTTCTTTATAATCCTTGATTCCATTGTTAGAGGGTTAACCTCATCAACTGCAACTCCCCCTGCAGCAACAACAGCCTCATCAAAACCTCGGCATTTTCCCACTGGTGCAATAAAGCCCTTCAGCAGCTGTGCAATTTTTTGAAGATCCTTAGTTACCTCAAAATTTTTATTTAACGGATCAAAGCCACCGCAGGCAAGCAATGTATCTGGCATCCTCTCCTTTAATATCCCAAGGAGTGAAAATCCAATTGATTTCTGGGGATCTGCAGTAACCACCGCCAACAGAGATTGTAACTCCTCAACAGAAAGCTCAGGGAAAAAATCAAACTCAATGAAAGAGTGCTCTCCCTTAAGGCTAATCTCATTTACCCATCTGGAAATCTTCAAAGAGGCAGGTCCAGATATGCCATAGGCGGTAAAAAGAACCTCACCATAGGACTCAGCAATCGCCCTATTATCGTAAAGCACCCTTAATCTGCAATCCCATTTAATGCCCTGAAGTTTATGTAATGACTTTAGTTTAATATTTATTGGGGTTATAGAGGGGAATGGCTCAACAATACTATGTCCAAGGGATGCAACCAGGTCATAAACATTTTTTGCAGCTCCAAGTTGAGGATAGGCACAGCTTCCACAGGCAATTATAACAGAATCAAATACAAACTCTTCCATACCGGCTGTAATAACTTTAAAACCTGACCTGAGGGGGATAATTTTATCAATACGCCTATGGAGTTTTATATCCACAGAATTTTTTATTAGCTCATATTCAAAGAATTTAATAATTGTAGAGGATTGCAAAGAGGCAGGAAAAAGCTTTCCTTCTTCCTCTTCTATAAAGGGCACACCTAAATCTCTAAAAAAATCTTCAGTTTGAAGAAGTCCAAATCTCTCAAAAACCTTTGCTACAAAATCCTTATTACCTCCATGATATCTATCTGGAGATATATTTACATTAGAAATATTACATCTGCCATTCCCAGTGGCCAGTAACTTTCTTCCAATTTTTTTCTGCTTTTCGAAGATAGTAACATCACAACTCCGTGAGGCAATAGATGCTGCCATTAGCCCAGATGCTCCTGCTCCAATAACTGCCACCTTCTTTTTCATCGAAACTTATAAACAAACCTCTATTTTCTTATAGCCTGCCAGTTATCCTGTGTGCCAGCGTATCTATAATATCCACGAATAATTTTTCTGTCTTTTGATATAATACCATAAAATTCCTGAGTAAAAAAATCTGTTCCACCATATTTTATAAGCTCTTCCCTTGTTGTAATTGAGCGAATAAAGTAAATCTTATCCTCATTAACTCTCAAACTTTTTAGAGGCTGCGGAACTCCATTTCCCCAGTTATAAAATTTTATCGTTCCATAAAAAGCGCCATCTTTTATGCCAATAAATATTTCCCCTTTATAACCAGACATCGTTATTTCAAAAGATCCTGTATAATACTCTGGATGGGAAATACCGCTTCCATTAATATCATTTCCTTTTATAATCTCAGTAGTTTTTTCACGAGCTTTTTCATCTTCACCCTTTTCTTCTGTTATAATTATATTCTCTTCATTTAAAGGTTTAGCGACATCTTTAAGGGGCCTGCCTGCACAGGAGCAAAGCAATAAAAATGATACTATAACATACAAATATCTCATAGATTACCCCTAAATTCATTTTTACTTATTATCGTCTGGAGCAACCTCTTTCTTTATTAGCCCTGCGTAGAAAAGAAGCGCAATGCCTATGCCTGCCCATATAAAAGTTCTAAACCTCCTTATAATGCCAACAGAAAAGCCTATAACAGGATCATGACCGAGAAGCTTCAAAGCCAAGGAATAAGAGCCTTCACTTGTGCCAATATTTGCAGGAACAAAAAATAGCGCACTTGTTGCAATAAATCCAAAGATATAGACAAATAAGGCCTCTGAGAGAGCAAGATTAGTTGCAGGAGCTATAAATTTTACTATTAGATATATTTCAAGAGAGCAGGAAATAATTATAGCAAAATAATGTATGGAAAGGGAAATATAAAACTGCCTCACAGTGTTATCGCTGCTGAATATATATGAAATCTCATCATCAGTTTTTTTAATTTTTTGCCTTAGAGAATCAGTGACAAATCTTGATTTTATAAAAGGCGGAAGCTTTTCTACCAGAGATATAATTATGCCTTTGTGATGATTTTTTAAGATGCGAACCATAAAGAGAAGAAGAATGATAAAAAAAAGCAAAAGTCCCAAAAAGGCAAGAAGGTTGTTGAAAAACTTATCTCTAAAAACAAAAAGACCAGCAAGCATCCCGGTCAAAACCATAAGAAGGTTTGAAACAGTATGAATTAGTCGATCAAGGACAACTGTCGCAAGGCCAATTCTCAGAGGTAAAATATCCCTTACATATATAGCCTTTAATGGCTCACCTGCAACTGCACCCATAGCATTTATCGATGATGTAGCATCACCGGCAATCCTTGCCAGAACAAATTTATAAAATTGATTATCAGGGATTGGATGATTCACCAGAACTCTCCAGGCATAGGCCAAAAAAATATTGCTAAAAATAAAAATTGAGCAAATTATAAAGAAACCACCCCATCCAATAGCTTTTATATATTGAAGAGTGGTGGTTATCCCCATCTTTTTGAACAAAAAAATTAAAATGGCAAAGCCCACTGCTAAAAAAATATATTTAGAGATTTTCATGTTTAACCTTTAAAAATTTTAAATTCAAAGACGGATGAGAAGCAAGGTAAGATCATCTGCCAGGCTTAAATCCCTTGAAACTTCTCTTATCTCATTTCTAATTCTATTTAATATTATCTCTTCTGTGTCATCAAAAAATTTTATAATAATATCTGCAAGCTTAAAAAAGCCTCTGTCAACATCAAGATCATCCCCACCAAGAGCCTCAGCAATTCCATCTGTAAAAAGAACAAGAAGATCCCCATTATTATAGTAGATCTCCCTTTGCTCAAAAAAAACATCTTCAAATATTCCCAGAGGCTTGCCTGATGTCTTTAATCTTAAAATATCACCGCTTTTTTTTATAAGCATCTGATCATTATGGCCAGCAGAAGAAAACAAGATGCGCTTGTCATATTGATATATAATTGCACAAAAAGCAGTGGTAAACATTCCCATCTCTGATTCTGCTATTATTAATTTGTTTGCCTGAGTAAAAAGATCAACTGGATTGCAGCAACTCTTTTGCTCCATCCTCAGGATATGCTTTACACTACCTGTATACAGCGCAGCAGGAATGCCTTTTCCAGCAACATCTGCTATCAAAAAGCCTGCAATATCATCGCGTATCCTATAATAATCAAAAAAATCACCACCAACAACCCTTGCAGGTTCATAAAGAATTGATATAGCAATATCGCCTATATGCCTTGGTATTTTTGTTAAGTTTCTTCTTTGAATTTCAGAGGCAATTTTCAGTTCCTCTTCAATTTTTTTCCTCTTTTCTTCTCTTCTTCTTATAGAGTAGTTCTTATAAATCTCAGTAACGTGATTAATTATTGATAATAAAACATTTATCTCAAAGCTGTCAAAGGTTCTGTGATTTTTTTTATCTGTAAGGTTAAGGACACCTACAATCTGCCCTTCAAAATACAGAGGTATAGATACAAATGAGTCTGAGCCATAACCTCTACCTTTTGACTTTATATGGTCAGGCAATTCTTCATTTATATTGCGGACATTCAGGATCTTCCCTGTTTTGAAAACATAAGCAGCAACTGAATCATCATCTATTATAAGATTTTCCGGTAAGTCTTTTCCATAAGAAGCAAGCAATTCCAGATGTTTTTTTACTGTGTTATAGAAAACAAGAGATGCTCGTTCTACATTAAGAGATGAAGCAACTATAGCAAGAACTCTTTTAAAAAAATCTGCCTCACTTGAGGAAAACACTGCAGCGCTGGAGAGCTCATAAAGGGCATTGAGCTCTTCAATTCTCTTCTTCAGACTATTATAAAGAATTCTGTTTGTAATAGCTCCTGCTGCTTCCATTACAATAAGCTCAAGTATATTTTTATCTTCTTCCGAATATAATTCATACGCTCTTGCAGTTAAAAGCACACCGGAAAATTTGTTATTGCTATACAGAGGAGTCCCCAGAATATTAAAGGATCTGCCGCTGGAAATGAGATTGTTTATAATCATACTATCTTTTGTTTGCAAAACCTCCTCTGCTATATATTGAAAATCAAAGAGATTAAGATTCTGCAAATATTCCTTTTCCTCTCTGGAAGTAAATCTTTCCATGATTAGCTTATTATTATTCAAAAGAAATATCATAGAAAAATCTGAATTGCAGAGAGATAGAGAAAGCCTCCCGAGTGATTCATATAGAAGATCAATATCCTTCTCAGGTGAAAGTTCATCATGGATGAAGGCTATCAGGTTTATATCTATTAAAGATTTTGGATCCAATTTACTGTCCAATAGAAAAACCTCTCTAAGATAGAGGTATATTGTTTTAATTATTAATAAAAGAAATATACTAAAATTTTTCTGGAAAGAGATAAAAAAAGATGAAAAATTTCAAAATAAAGCAAAAAATTTCTAAAAAATTGGCTTATAATCAAACCTATGGACAGCATCAATGAATCTTATGGTATGAGTCTTTTGTCTGATTACTATTGAGTGAGTTTTTGCACCACCAGAAAAATACTTAACGCCGGGCAATAATACCCCATCTGTAACACCTGTTATAGCGATAAGTATATCATCTCCCTGAGCAAGATCTCTGGTTTTATATATTTTATCAGGATTTCCCATGCCAAGATTTGCAGCAACAGTTTTTTCAAAGTAATCATTATAAAAAACCCTGGCCTGCATCTCACCATCAAGACATTTTAATCCTGCAGCTGCAATAACCGCCTCCTTTGCGCCACCAATTCCCATCATCATGTCTATAGAAGAATTTTCTATGGCCGTAGATATTACAGCAGAAATATCACCATCTGTAATAAACTTTATTCTGGCACCTGTTTTTCTTATGTCCTCAACAAGTGGCCAATTGATTTCTCTGTCAAGAACGCAGACTGTTATGTCCTCTATATATTTCTTCTTTGCTCTGGCAACCCTCTTTATATTAATGGATGGAGATTCATTTATGTCAATCACTCCCTTTGCATCAGGACCCACTGCAATTTTGTTCATCATACAGGGAGGCACTCTCATAAAAGAACCACTGCTACCGAAGGCTATTACAGAAATTGCATTATTTCCTCCAAAGGCGCAGGTTCTCTTACCTTCAAGGGGCTTTGCTGCTATTTCTGCCTTTGGCCCCTCACCAGAGCCAGCCTTTTTACCATCATATATATAGAGATCCCTGTTGGATGCCCCTATAACTATCTCCCCATCAACATCTATCTTCTCAAGGAGTTTCCACATTGCCTCATCAGAAGCACGGTAACATAAATCATCATCTCCCTTACCCATATATCTGCTTGCATAGAGAGCAGAAAACTCCGTGAGCCTTGTGGCTTCAAGAGTAAGGTTTCTGTTCATAAATCCTCCGGATTGTTCCTGATCAAGAAATGCGTCCATAAAGCCATAATAGCTGTATCAAAAGATATTTTCAACTCATTTTCTTTTCTCACTTCCACATCGAGAGAAGTTAAAAAATAATAAAATTTACAACCTCAAAGTAGCAACTCGTGGCAAGCCTGAATAGTCATTGAGAATTGATACATCAAAACCCTTTTTTTTGCCATAAGTCTCTGTAAAATCCCTTTGATCGCTTCCTATCTCAAGGAGCAATATCCCATTTTTGTTAAGATACTTGCGGGAATTTTCTATTATTTGCTTTATAACTGCCTGTCCTTTATCCTCTGCATATAGGGCGATCTCTGGTTCAAAATCAAGCTCCTTCTGCAATGTCCCTTTAAGAGAATAATCAACATAGGGGGGATTAGATACAATAACATCAAATTTTTCTGATTGAAGAGGCTCAAAGAGATTACCAGCAAGAAATGATATTTTGTTTTTCCCAAGTAGATTTTCACAATTTTTCTTTGCTATTTTTAAAGCCTTCTGTGATATATCAGAAGCAAAAACATCCAGGTCACTACGGGTGTATTTTAATGCTATTGCAATAGCTCCAGATCCCGTGCAGAGATCCACAACCCGTGCATTTAATGGGCTCCAATAAATTGCCATATCCACGAGGAGTTCTGTTTCTGGGCGAGGTATAAGCACATCCTTTGTTACCAGAAAATCAAGACCGTAAAACTCCTTTTTTCCTATAATATATGCAACAGGCTCTTTCTTCAATCTGCGCTTTATTTTCTTTTCAATAAGAGAGATTTCCTCAGATGAAAGAACTCTATCCCTCCATGTAACCAGCTGATACCTTTCAAGATTGAGGCAATTAGCAATTATCACTTCAGCATCAAGTCCAGGATTTTCAATCCCCACAGAGCGAAGTCTTTCAGTAGCTTCTATAACATAGCAAGCAATATTCAAAAGTCTTACCTCACTGATTTGAGAAGAGCTTCAATCTCAGCTTTTTTTAAAGCCTCAATAATCTCATCAATCTCTCCCTCAAGGACCTTTTCCAGAGAGTAAAGAGTAAGCCCAATTCTATGATCAGTAACCCTTGATTGTGGAAAATTATAAGTTCTAATCCTCTCGCTCCTGTCACCACTTCCAACCTGAGATCTTCTCATTTCAGATTCTTTTGCCATCCTCTCACTTGTAACCTTTTCAAGGAGGCGAGCCTTCAAGACCCTCAGAGCCTTTGCTTTATTTTTGATCTGAGATTTTTCATCCTGACATGTAACAACCATTCCAGTTGGTATATGAGTTATTCTCACAGCAGAGTCTGTTGTATTAACGGACTGCCCACCATGCCCTGAGGATCTATAGACATCCACTCTTATATCATTGGGATCAATCTCTATTTCATCTTCCTCTGCCTCTGGCAAGACTGCTACAGTAACAGCAGAGGTATGAATCCTTCCGCTTGCCTCTGTTTCTGGCACCCTCTGCACTCTGTGAACACCTGATTCAAATTTTAAAGAGTCATAGGCCTCCTGACTTCTTATAGAAAAAGAAACCTCTTTATATCCGCCAAGTTCATTTGTATTTGCCTCCAGGAGTTCTACCTTCCAGCCTTTAATCTCAGCATATCTTGTATACATGCGAAAAAGATCAGCAGCAAAGAGTGAGGCCTCATCACCTCCTGTGCCTGCGCGGATCTCCATGATTATATCCTTCCCGGAATTGGGATCCTTTGGCAACAACATAACCAGGAGTTTATCATTTAAATCATCAATTTTCTCTTCAAGATCGCCTATCTCATCAAGGAGCATCTGCTTCATCTCAGGATCGCTTTCACTTTCCAGCAATTCCTTATTCTCTGCAAGATGCTTTTTAAAAGAGCACAGCTCATTATATCTTGCAACAATGGGAGCAAGCTGTGAATGTTCTCTGTTAAGCTCCCTGAAAAGCTTCTGATTAGATATTGTCTCAGGATCGCTCAGTTGCTGTTCAATTTCACCAAAGCGCTGTTTTATTTCCTGCAGCTTTTTTTCCATAAAGCCTCTGTATAAGTTAAAACTATAAAAGATCAAATTCAAATAAAAAAATAAGCGGTATAAACCCGCTTTCTTTTTCTAAAATTCGCTCCCGGGAGGACTCGAACCACCGACACACGGTTTAGGAAACCGCTGCTCTATCCGCCTGAGCTACGGGAGCCTGAGTTTAAGATGAATAGAGATTTTTTCTTCTTGAGGCAACAATCCTCTGAAAGTCGCGAATATTTTTCACAACAATTCTATCCTCATATAATTCAATTTTGTCAAGACGTGCTAAATGTGTCAACTCTTTTTGCGCCTCAGACTCTGCCATGCCAGCCCAGCTTGCAACCTGACGAACAGTAGTGTTGAGAGTAATCTCGCTTTCAAAATCAAATTGCTGATTCTGCTCTGCAAGCATTATCAAAACGTCCATTACCTTTACATTGGGCTCCTCCAGAAGGAGTATCATAAGCCGTCTTTTTGCATCATATATCCTTTTAGAAAAAATGAGCAATAATTTGTATGCAAGCTGAGGATTGCCCTGTAATAAGGCATCAAAATTATCTCTATGGAATTTCAAAACACGAACAGAATCCATTGCAATGGCAGTTGCAGATCTCGGCTGCTCTTCCAATATTGCCATCTCTCCAAAGACGTCCCCTGGCCCCAGAACATCAATTGTCTTTTCCATGTCATTTATAATTTTTACAATGCGCACTCTCCCCTTTTGTATAAAATAAAACTCATAACCAGGTTCATATTCACAGAATATGATCTCATTGGGGGAATACTCTGCACCAAATCTTGAAAAAAACTTTTCATCCAGTTCAAGCATATTTATTTTCCGCCTTTTTGAAGAGCCTTAATCTTATTTAAAGCAGCGCCATTTAATGAATCTGTGGGTTGAATATTAAGCACTCTGTTATAATAAGTAATGGCTTTATCCTTCTGGCCTGCTGCCTCAAAGATTTGAGCTGCATAGAATACAGCGCTTTTATACTTTTCTGAATCACTCCAGTTTTTAATAATCTCTGCCAGAAGATTCATAGACTCCTTATACTTCTTCATTTCATAATAACATACACCTGCATAAAAATGCGCATCTATAAAATAGTGGCGATCTCTGTCACTTGATGGAAGCCCGCTGTCTATTATTTCATTAAATATCTCAAGAGCACCTTTAAAATTTCCTTTTTTAAAGGCAGACTCCCCATCCTCAAATTTAATCTTTATAGTATCTTTTGGCTTTGACTCCTCTTCCAGTCCAAAATCTCCAAAGTCATCAATGGAATCACTTTCATCAGCAAGAAAATCATCCATTTCACTGGAAAGAGCAGAGGATGCAGCAGGATTAATATCTCCCTTATCTGGTAATTTTTTAGATCCAGAGGGGACTTCATCAAAAGAAAAGACATCAGAGGAATCATGCTCCATTGAAAAATCTTCAAAATCATCTGCCGCTGCCTTGCTCTTTACAGGGCCTCCTGAGTTTATGGTCTTGATCCTCTCCATTGCTATTTTTCCATAATCAGTTTCTGGATAGTACTCCAGATATTTCTTAAAAACATAATTTGCTTTGCTAAAATCTCCAGCCTTAAAGTAGTGCTCCCCTATTTTAAACAACTCAATATCTGGATTAACATTTTCACTTTCTCCGAGAACAGTCCTAACAGCCTTGCCTATTCTTCTGAGCTGATTACTGAAGACACGAAGCATCTTCCTCACAATATTGACATTGCGCAAAATCATCCTTTCAAAATCAGCAAGAGTAAGAATAACAACAATAGTCTCTCCCACGGTTTGAGCAGTTTCCTCTCTCGGATATCGTCCAAGGGCAGACTTAACTCCAAAGAACTCTCCCTGGCGCACCTCTTCTTTAACTTCTTCCCCTGTATCAACTTTAGTATAGGTTAGAAAGACTCTGCCGGATTTAAGAATATATATATATTCGCTTTTATCTCCTTCAAAATAAATTATTGAACCTGATTTATATGTCCGTGTTCTTATGCCACTTTGTAAACCATTACTCATTGTCTGCGATCCTCTCTAAAACTCCACTGGCAAAAATGGAAATTCTTTCTTAAAACCCACAGCCTTGCTTATCCTGCGCAAAAGCCCTTTAAGATCACCAATAACCACCTTTTCTACTCCATCAAGAACTATTTCTTGATATTTAATACCAAGGGCATCAAAAACCTCTGCAAATTCAACATCTCCATAGGCAGGCATGCCATTTATCACAACAAGCATAATGTCCTTTAATCCAGCAGAAACGACCGAGTTAACATAAGATCCACCTCTATCCCTCACTACCACCAGATCAGCAACATTGCCTTCTTTTATAGTTCCAGCATCATATAGTCTAAAACCCTTTGCAGGATTTACAGTAACCATTCTATAGATAGTTTCGTCAGGGAGTTCTTCTCCATAAAGCTTTTTATAGAGCTTTTTGTCAAATTTCATCTCCTCAAGGAGGTTTAGTCCACCAGACATAGGAGAGTCTGTTCCAATACATACATTTATTTTTTTATCAAGGAGCATCTTTATATTTGTAGTCTTATTAAACATAAACATGTTTGAATCGCCACACCATACAACAGTAGCCCCCTTCTTTTTAATTAAATCCATATCCCTTTCGGTGAAGGCTATGCCATGAATGAGCACTGAATGTTCCCCAAGACCTCCTTTTCTATCAAGGGTTTCAACATCTCTCTGAGTTTCACTGTCAAAACCCTCTGCAATGTGAGTTATAAAAGGAATATCCTCTTCAACAGCTTTTTTATATTCTCTCTCTATATCATCACCCCATGAAAGAGCAAAGGAATTAACAGAATGAGCTAGACTATATTCCCTTATGGCTTTTACAGGTAACAGATCATAAAATGGTTCTGCTACAAAATGAGGCATGTGATCAGAAACAGTTGTTACACCAGAGACTAAATTTCTATAGGCACCAAGGAGATAGAGATCTCTGTTTTCTATTTGCTGTCTCTCTTGATATATGGGGGAACTTTTCAGGTCATTGTCCCAGGGAAGCCAGTTTTCATAAGGGCCATTGCCAACCTTTGGATAGTAGGTGCCCAAAAGATGATCATGGGAATTAATAAGGCCAGCTGAAACTATGCCTCTTGTAGTATAGCTAATATTGCTGTGTAAATCCTTTTTGGAAACAAGACTTATAACACCATCTTCAATTAATATATTAACCTTTTCTGCTACTTCATTAGGATTTAAAATTGCAGCACCTGAAAGCAACCATCTCTTCATCCTGTCATCCCTGTAAATAAAATTTCAAAAAAATAGCTTGAATTTAAATTTATCTAAGATAAAAAGTCAAAGTCAAGCAAAATAAACCTATTCAACCCCTTTCCTGAAGATATTTAAGAGGATCCTGAGGTCTCCCATTTTTTCCGATCTGAAAGTGAATTTTACCATCGGAACTTGTTTTGCCAAGAATATCACCCTTTCTCACCCTTTCCCCTTTTTTCACGCAAACAGAGTCTAAATTAGAATATACTGTTATAAATCTTGAATCATGTTTCAGTATTATATATGTTTTATATCCTCTCATATATCCAATCTTTTCCACCTCTCCATCCATTGAAGCAATCACAGAGACATCCTTGGGTGCAATTATTATAATGCCATGGCTATTCACTCCATCAGTTCCATCCCTTTTGTAGGTAATTATATGTTTTACAGGCCAAAAAAATTTATAATCAGAATTATCTTCTTTTGCAGCTTTTTTACGATAATCTAAATCATCAAAATTGCCTTTCACAGCTTTGATTCCATCAGCTCTTGCAGAGGTGCAATTATTAAGCTTAAGAACCATGCCTGCTTTTAAATCATCACCTTTTATATTATTTATTTTCTTTATCTCATCAATTGATATGCCAAACCTTCTTGCAATGCCAAAGAAAGTGTCACCCTTTAAGACCCTGTAGGTCTTTACAAGACATTTTCCATTATTTATGTCTCTTTGGGACATTCTAAGGCTTTCACGGCTTTCAGAGCTATTTTTATTTTTTGATTTCTCCCTCTCCTTCCCTGTATTTGCCGGGAGACTCTCTCCGCTTAATGTCCAAAAGAGCAACCACATTAGGGAGAAAATAACAAAGAGACTCCTTTCTCTCACTGTTTTTCCCCTTAGCTTATTAAAAGGCAATAATATCCCTATTCTTAATATCGAAACGTAGCGCTTTATTATTTAGCATTATTTTTTTAAAATTATAAGATGTTATATAAAAAGTATGCCTTCCTCCTGAAATAATAATATTCAAGAGAAAGGCATACTTTGAGTTTATCAGATAGATTGAGCCAACTAAAATAGAAAAGGTAAAATTGTTATTTACTCATCAAGATTTGATTGAGTGGAAGCTATTACAAAGCGTCCATGGCGGACATTCTTAATTGCAAGGATCATATCTGCTATGGCCTTAAGCTGGCCTGCTTTCCCTTTCAAGATCAAAACCTCAAGACAATTGTGAGCATCAAGGTGGACATGAGTTGTTGATACAATGTTTGGAAAATAATCATGTTGAACATTGTTAAGCTTTTCTGAAATATCACCATGGTGATGATTATAAACCATTGTAAGAGTGCCAAAGGATTCTACTTCCGGATCCTCAATCTGATGAGACACAAGCATATCCCGTATCAAATCCCTTATGGCCTCAGATCTATTTACATATCCTTTTTCTGTAATAAGCTTATCAAATTTATCCAGCAATTTTTCATCAATGGATACTCCAAATCTGACTATATTTTTTTCAAGCATTCACTTAACCTCACTCTATTTTTTTTAGCCTTTTTTCAGCAAAATTTTATCGCAATCTTAGACCTCAGCAGGACATTATAAAACAAACTGATCATTAAGTCAAAAATATATAATTATAAAAAAATTTCAATTTATTTCAAACACCAGGGAATAAAAAATCTTTGATTTAATTTTTGATTAAGTAGTAATGTCAATTTTTTAGCAATATTTTCTTGAAAAAAAGAAAAGCACTTTTTAATTGTAAAAATCAAAATTTAATATAAGGACAGATATAATTGGAAAATCCAGAACCATACAGTTCCATAGCCCAGGCCTATGATTATATTCTCAGACATGTTGATTATACAAAATGGTATGAATACATAAAAGAGATTATGCATATATACTGCAACGATCCTGTGGACATACTTGAACTTGGTTGTGGTACAGGAAAATTTGGTGCAAAATTTTCAGCTGATAACTATAAAATCTTCGGTATAGATATATCTTTACCAATGCTAATGGTGGCAAAAACACGCGCTTTCAAAAACTTTAAAATAGCCTGTTGCGATATAAGAAACTTTTATTTCAAAAAAAAATTCGACTTTATATTCTGCGTTCATGATACATTGAATTACCTCCTCGAAATTGAAGAAATAGGTCAAGTCTTTAGATCTGTGAAGGAGATTATGCATAAAAATTCAATATTTATGTTTGATCTCACAACAGAATATAATATAGAAAGATTTTTTGAAAACCGAACCACTTTTTACAAAACAGGCTCCCTCCACATAGAATGGAACAATCACTATGATAAAAAAAATAAAATAATAACCTCAGCATTTAAAACCTCCAAGCCAGATGGAACCATAGAATATGAGACTCATAAGCAAAAGATTTATTCAGAGGAAGAGATAAAGAAATTGCTTTTAGAAGAGGGCTTTAACCTCCTTGCTATATATAGCGACTACACATTTGAGCCCCCCTCAGAGACCTCTGTTATGATGAATTTCATTGTAGAAAAGAAAAGCTAATGAGCCTTTTGATTTATTTCGCAGGACTTTTAATTGGGGTTTCAATCTTTCTATATCTCTATTCAACTATTGCAGATAAAGCTGAAGGATTAAAAAAATCGCAAAGTAAAAACAAAACTCAATCCTCTCAGACAATTATCCAGAGCAATGATACCATATCCTTTAGAAAAAGGCCATCTCTTCCACCAGGAACAAGAATTTGCCCCTTATGCGGTTCATCTCTTACAAAATATGAGGGACTTTATGCTACAAAGATAAAGCAAAATGGAACAAATAAAATTCTTATCATGGGATGCAGATACTGTTACAAAGAGGATGAAGATCCTCTCAGGCCTAAGAAATCATCTATTTAAAATACAAAAAAGGCTGACCAGAGGTCAGCCTTTGAAATATTTCTTAATTTTAAGTTTATATTCTTATGCATCTTTTGCAACATTCTTTGATATCCTATAGGCCGCTCTCTTAAGAGCAGGAACACCAAATGTAGCTGTTGACAGCAGAGCATAAACATCTCTTGTATTTTCAGCCTTAGTCATATCCACCTTTGGAGGATTGAGAGGCAGATCATACTTTTCTGGCTTATCTCTCAATACAGTAATTACACCAAGGCCACCATATTGATCAAGGCCATATATACTTGCATTAGGAAAACCCTGTTCCTTAAGCTCTTTAACTCTCTTCTTGGCATATTCAATCATCTTTGGCCTATAATCAAAGAGAAGAGCTCCAGCTGGGCACACAGAGACGCATGCAGGGATCTCCCTTTCATTCAGTGTGCAGGCATTGCACTTGTGAGATTTATCCTTCTTTATTATATG
>MWCI01000024.1 GCA_002069965.1 Spirochaetes bacterium ADurb.Bin218
TGATTTTTGTGCAAGTCATTGTATAGCTTTTCATCTTGATGGAGCACGGCTGTTTAATGCCCTGGTAGAAACAGGAGAAAAGCCCTCTCAGTATGGAGAGATCTTTGACTCCATATCAATTTGCCTTTCAAAGGGACTGGGCGCTCCTGTTGGTTCTGTCCTTGCAGGCAGTTCTTCTTTTATTAAAGAGGCAAAGAGAGTTCGCAAGGTTTTTGGTGGAGGTATGAGACAGGCTGGCTTTTTGGCTGCTGCAGGTATTTTTGCACTTGAGAATAATATTTCAAGGTTGAAATATGATCATCGCAGAGCAAAAGAGCTTGAGCGGATTTTGTCTTCTTTATCTTTTGTGGAGAATGTGCTTCCTGTGGAGACAAATATAGTTATATTCACTTTGGCTGATTCCATTGATGGGAAAGATTTTCTACAGAAACTTAAAAGTAAGGGATTGCTTGCAAGTTCTATGGGGAAAAGAGAAATTCGTTTTGTTACCCATCTTGATTTTACAGATTCAATGCTTGAGGATGCAGCTAAGATATTAAAGTCTTTATAAAATATTATTTAAGGTATGATGGTGATTATTTCTGAATGCAATGCCTATCTCCGCTGGCTAAGATAAAAGCTATTCCACATGTAATAGCAATCCCTTGAGATATTCTCCTTCTGGGTGATAGATATTTATGGGGTGATCCTCTGGCTGAGAGAGATGGGATATTATCTGAACATTTCTGCCAGAGTCTGCTGCTGCAGAGAAAACAATTTTTTGAAACAGCTCAGAGCTAATATGTTGGGAGCAAGAAAATGTTGCAAGGAATGAGTCCTTTTTTATTTTGCGCAGAGCGTTTAAGTTTATGTCTTTGTAGCCTTTTGCTCCTTTTTCTATATTCGTTGCTGATTTTACAAAAGCTGGGGGATCAAGTATTATCAGATCGTATATCTCATCCATGTCTCTTAGATAGTTAAAGCAATCTTCTTTAATTGCTATATGATTTTTGAGGCCTTTAAAATTTTCTGATACATTTTTTTCTGTCATAGCAATGGCAGATTGAGATATGTCTACACTATGAACAGATCGTGCTCCCCCTGCAAGGGCATAGACAGAGAATCCACCTGTATAGCAGAAGGCATTGAGCACTGTTTTTTCTTTAGAGATTTGTTTTATAAGCTCTCTGTTTTTTCTTTGATCAATAAAGAACCCGGTTTTTTGACCTTCCTTAATATCAACAGCAAACAAAAGAGAGTTTTCCATGACAAGTAGGTTGGAATCTATCTTTCCTGCGATGGTATAGTCTCTTTGAGAGACCTCCTCAATAGGATTGACTGAGCTATTTTTGGCATAGACATTTTTAAATCCAAGGTCATAGAGGGAATCCACTATTATATCAAGGAGCAGTTCTGTCCCTTTTATTAAAGTTTGAATGACCGCACTTTCATTGTAAATATCAATTATAAGCCCAGGGAATAAATCGCCCTCTGCATGAATGAGCCTATAACAGTTGGTTTTTCTTTTATCTATAAATTTATCTCTGAGATTTGCTGCTTTTATTATTTTTTCTTTAAAAAAAGAATCAGGGAAATTGGTAACTCTTTCTTTTGTGAAATGAAAAATCCTGCATGAGATTTGACTTTTATAAGAATAAAATCCATAGCCAAGTATATTTTCCTTATAGTCTATTACTTCAACTATTTCACCATTTTGCGGATCTTCAAGTGACTGGATAGCTCCAGAGAATACCCATGGGTGACGATTAATAAAAGCCTTTTCTTTGCCTTTTTTTATTTTAATTTTATTATACATATTTTATAAATTTTACTTCCAAATGAGATTTTTTATTACAAAAACTTGAAAAAGTTAGTTTAGGTTAAAAGAGCTATATGTCAACTTATAGTCAAATATAAATTGTGGAATAGCTCATTAATAAAAACAGAGCCTATAGACTTTAAGATCTTGCAAGAGCTGAGTTCTAAAATTATATAAAATATTTAAATTTGCACTTATTTTTATAACTGTGAGTAAATAATCATTGACTTCTATAAATCAATATTTTTAATACAGTATATTAAAAATATTGAGGTGAGTGGCATGTTTTTTACATATCTTCATATATGATGCAGAGGACTATTCAGGCAGGTCCTGTCTGATGATGTCTGGAGGCATGTCTATGGGGATCTTCTCATGCTGCTTGCCTGCATGAGATGCTGAGCTTAAAGTCTTCCATAGTTCCTCCCCCTCAGGACTAGCTCTGTTTCACAGAATTATTCTCTGTATCTTATTTTATGAAGCTATCATGTCTCTCACCTGGTGATGCAAATATAAAAATTTTAGGAGGATATTCATGCCTGTTACAAGAAGAAATTTCCTCAAACTGTCGGGTGCGACAGCAGCCGGGGCTTTTCTTGGAGGAACATCCTTTCTCACAGGATGTGGAAGCACATCTGTTGATAAACTGAAAGGAGCCAAAGAGAGCACAACTATATGCCCTTATTGTGGTGTGGGATGTGGGCTTATAGTTTCTACAAGAGGGGGAAAGATTATCAATATTGAAGGGGATCCTGATCATCCAATAAATCAGGGTTCTCTCTGTGCAAAGGGTAATGCAATTTATCAGATTGCAATTAATCCTATTAAAAGACGGCTTGATAAAGTTCAGTACAGAAGGCCCGGTGGTGATAAATGGGAGGAAATCAGTTGGGATCAGGCTATTAAGATGATAGCCAGAAGAGTAAAGGATACCAGAGACAAAACCTTCATCGAGAAGGACAACAATGGTGTTACAGTTAATCGTGCTTCAGGGCTTTTCAGTCTTGGTGGAGCAGCTCTTGATAATGAGGAGTGTTACCTGGTTTCAAAATTTGCAAGACTATTAGGTATAACCTATCTTGAGCATCAGGCGAGGCTTTGTCATAGTTCCACTGTTGCTGGTCTTGCAGCAACCTTTGGCCGTGGTATAATGACCAATCACTGGATTGATATTAAAAATGCAGATGTTATTCTTGTTATGGGGTCTAACCCTGCAGAGAATCATCCCATATCCTTCCGCTGGATTCAAAAGGCAAGAGATAATGGTGCAAAGCTTATTGTAGTTGATCCAAGGTTTACCAGATCAGCATCTTTAGCAGACCTATATGGTTCCATTAGACCAGGAACTGACCTTGCTTTTCTTGGGGGTATTATAAACTATATATTGCAAAATGACAGGATCCAGAGAGATTATGTTGTGGAATATACCAATGCAGCATATCTTGTTCATGAAGGATACAGTTTCAAAGATGGTTTATTCTCTGGATATGATGCAGCAAAGAGGAGCTATGATCGTTCTACATGGACATATCAATTAGATGAAAAAGGAATTCCCAAGCAGGATAAATCATTAAAGGATAAAAGATGCGTATATCAACTGATGAAGGAGCATTACTCTCGTTATACTCCAGAGGTGGTTGAAAAGATTACAGGATGCCCAAAAGAAACATTTCTTGAAATAGCTGATCTCTTTACTTCAACTCATAAACCAGATAAAGTTGCCACTATACTTTATGCAATGGGGACAACTCAGCATACAGTTGGAACTCAAAATATAAGGGCCTATGGGATTATACAGCTCCTCCTTGGAAATGTTGGCCTTGCTGGTGGCGGTATAAATGCTATGAGGGGTGAGTCAAATGTTCAGGGTTCTACTGACGCTGCTTTACTGTGGCATATTTTACCAGGATACAACCCTGTGCCAGAGGCTGCGAAGCATAAAAATCTTGAGGAGTATTTTAAGGCAGTTGTCCCCAAATCAAATGATCCTATGAGTATAAACTGGTGGCAACACAGGCCTAAATATGTTATAAGCATGCTTAAGGCCTGGTTTGGTGATGCAGCAACAAAGGATAATGATTTTTGTTTTGACTGGCTACCAAAGGCAGAAAAACCAACTCCTCATATAGTTTTATTTGAAGATATGTATGCAGGAAAGCTTAAGGGTGGCTTCTTGTGGGGGACAAATACTGTAGTTGGGGGTCCGAATTCTGCAAAAGAGGCAAAGGCTCTGGAAAAATTGGACTGGCTTGTTGCAATAGATCTCTGGGAAACAGATACATCCATTTACTGGAAAGAGAATTATAAAAATGTAAAAACTGAAGTTTTCTTACTACCAGCAGCCTCTTCAGTTGAAAAAGAGGGTAGCATTACAAATTCCGGAAGATGGGCTCAATGGAGATATAAGGCCATGAATCCTCCTGGAGATGCTAAATCTGATCTTGAGATTGTTGATTTAATTTTTAATGAAGTCCGCCAGCTTTATAAAAAAGAGAATGGTAAATTCCCTGATCCAATAGTAAAGGCTAACTGGAATTATACTCATGAAGGACATCATGAGCCAGATCCAGAGCTTGTTGCAAGGGAGATCAATGGTTATGACTGGAAGAGTAAAAAGCAGTTGGATTCTTTTATGGATCTCAAAGATGATGGAACAACTGCATGTGGCAACTGGATCTATGGTGGAAGCTTTACAGAAAAGGGAAATTTAATGAAGAGAAGGGGGCTTGATGAAGGCCCTGGCAATACAGGTCTTTATCCTGAATGGGCCTGGGCTTGGCCTTTGAATAGAAGAATTGCCTATAACAGAGCTGCAGTTAACCGTAAGGGAGAGCCATGGGATCCAAAGAGATGGTTTATTAAATGGACTGGAAGCCAATGGAAAGGAGACGTTGTTGATGGAGGAGCAAAATTTGGTCCTGAGGCAAAGAATCCTTTCATTATGAACTCAGAAGGCGTTGGTAAGCTATTCTCTAATTCAGTTGTTGATGGGCCTTTAACAGAACATTATGAGCCTATGGAAAGCCCCTTTGTAAATATCCTTAATTCTCAAAAAGTAAATCCTGCATCACTTATACTTGATTCTGTTAAGTCTGAATTTGGCAATCCATCTCAATTCCCTTATGTTGGGACATCTTACCGTCTTGTGGAGCACTGGCAGGCTGGAGCTATGACTCGTAATCTTCCATGGCTTAATGAGCTTGTTCCAGATATGTTCTGTGAGATAAGCCCATCTCTTGCAAAGAAGAAGAATATCAAGACAGGGGATATGGTTAAGATTAAATCTCAGAGAGGCAATATAAAGGCTCGTGCCCTTGTTACAGAAAGGATTCAGCCATGGACAACTGGAGGTAAAGAGATAGAGATGGTTGGTATGGTATGGCATTTTGGTCATGGATGTGCTGCCAGTGGAGATTCATGTAACATCCTCACTCCTCACATAGGTGATGCCAATACTATGATACCTGAATACAAGGCATTCCTTGTTGATATTGAGAAGGCATAAGGGAGGTAGAAAATGGCTGGTAAAGCTTTTTTAGTAGATACATCAAAGTGTCAGGGCTGCAGGGGATGCCAGGTGGCATGTAAGCAATGGAATGGTCTGCCTGCTGAAAAGACAGAATTTTTTGGTGGGAGTGAATATACAAATCCTGCGGAACTTTCTGCTATTACATGGAATCACGTTGTGTTTTTTCCTCTGGATCGCAGAGATCCCAAAAAGCCAGTGTGGACAATAATGCATAAAAAGTGCTTCCACTGTGAAGAGGCAAATTGTCTTCGTGTTTGTCCAGAAAAGGCTATATATAAAAAGGATGGCTGGACAGTGATTGATCAGAGCAGGTGCATAGGTTGTGGAGCCTGTGTAAATGCCTGTATATATAAGGTCCCCCATCTTGCAGAGGCTAATCACGTAAGTGATACAGGGCTTAAGATTATTCACAAGGACAAGTCCCATAAATGCAATGCCTGCACTTTAAATGAAAGAGATATTCCTGCATGTGTAAAGACCTGCCCATCGGGATCTCTTCTTTATGGAAGTAGACAGGAAATGATTAAAATTGCACTTAAACGAGTAGAGGAGCTAAAGAGGGAATTTCCAAATGCAAGTGTCTATGGCCTTAATGAATTTGGTGGTCTTGGAGTAATCACTGTTCTTAGAGATAAGCCAGAGAGATTTGGACTTCCAGTAAATGTTAAAGCTATAGATATGGCAGAGGCTGAAGCGATAAAAGACACATACGCTTTGCTTTCACATTTTACCTTTGGGATCCCATTTATGAAAAAACAGGTATATAAAGTTTCAAAGGCTTTAAGCTCTCATAAAACCCCGAAAGAAGCTTAAAAGTTATTCAATACCTGCCGGTTGAAGGCCGGTAGGTATTTTCTTATCTTAAAAAAGTCTCCTTCCTTTAAATTGTTTTCAAAATAAAATAGTTGCTTTACTCATGCCTTTCTTTTTATTGAAAGCTCATTTAATTTTAATAATTTAAATCTGGTATTTCTTATAACAATAGGAGTTTGTAATGAATATTGAGTTTATAATAGATGGCAAATTAATAAGAGCTCATAAGGGGCAGAGTATCTTAAAGGCAGCTCTTTTAAATGGGATTGATATACCTCACCTTTGTTATCATGAAAAACTTAGTGCAACTGGAGCATGCAGGCTCTGTATTGTTAAGGTAAATGGAATGTATAAAGCCTCATGCACAGAGCCAGTAGCTGAAGGGATTGATGTTGTAACTTATGATGAAGAACTCTCTATGATGCGAAAGGAACTACTTGAGATGCTCCTTGCAGAAGGTGATCATAACTGCCTCTATTGCCACAGTAATGGGAACTGCGAACTCCAAAATTATTGCTATCAATACAATGTTGAACCGCCAGCTAAGGATTTGCCAAAGAATATACGTGAAGTAGATCTCACCTCCAGCCAGGGAATTAAAAGGGATGAAAATAAATGTATCCTCTGTGGGAGATGTGTTAAAGCCTGTGCTGAGATTCAGGTGAATTTTGTATGGGATTTCGCAGGGCGTGGATCTCATGCACACCTTACTTCTGATATGTATGAGAAGATCGGTGATTCATCATGCATTCAGTGCGGCACCTGCGTGCAGCTCTGTCCTACAGGGGCATTGTCTTTTCAGACAGTGCTGGGACGGGGGATGAACTGGGAGCTTAAAAAAGAATCCAGTATCTGTATTTATTGCGGTGTGGGATGTAAAATTGATTTCTATACAAATAAAGAAGGCAAGCTTGTAAAGGCAATGGGCAATGATGAAGGCCCTAATAAAGGCCATCTCTGTGTAAAAGGACGTTTTGGTTTTGACTTTGTTCAGAGCAATAAACGCCTCACAACTCCACTGATAAAGAAAAACGGAAAATTTGAAAAAGCTACATGGGATGAAGCGCTTGATCTCGTTGCATCTAAATTTGGCGAAATAAAGGAAAAAAGCAGCCCTGACGCGCTTATGGCCTTTGCTTCTGCAAAGTGCACTAACGAAGAAAATTATCTCATGCAAAAGTTTATGAGATCTGTCATTGGCACAAATAATATAGACCACTGTGCACGGCTTTGACACAGCGCCACTGTAGCCGGTCTGGCTGCAACACTTGGATCTGGTGCAATGACAAATTCAATAAGGGAAATTCCTCTCAGCGAATCATTCCTCATAATTGGATCAAACACAACAGAAAATCATCCTGTCATTGGTTCAATGATTAAAAATGAGGTAATCAATAAGGGAAAGAAACTTGTTGTGGTAGATCCAAGGAAAATAGAACTGGCAAGATATGCAGATATATTTCTGCAGATAAAAGCAGGCACAAATATTGCTATACTCAATGGCTTTGCCCATGTTCTTATAAAAGAAGATCTTTATGATAAAGAATTTGTTCAAAATAGATGTGAAGGCTTTGAAGAAATGGCAAAGGCTCTTGAAAAATATACTCCAGAGTTTGTTGCCAATATATGCGGGATTGATGATCCCTTCAAGATTGTTGAGGCCGCACGTTTATTCGCTGCAAGTAAGCCCATGGCTTTGTATTATTGCATGGGTATTACTCAGTTTAAGTCTGGCACAAATGGCGTTAAATCTTGTGCGAACTTACAGATGCTTCTTGGAAACATTGGAATTTTAGGTGGCGGGGTGAATCCTCTTAGAGGTCAAAATAATGTTCAGGGTGCCTGTGATATGGGTGCTCTTCCAAATGTTTATACTGGCTATCAGTCTGTGAGCATTGATGATAATAGAGAAAAATTTATCAAGATGTGGGGAAGTGAATTTGAGCTTTCCAAAAATCCAGGACTTACAGTAGTTGAGTCTCTCAATGGTGTACTAACCGGTGATGTAAAAGCTATTTATATAATGGGAGAGAATCCTGTTATTTCTGATCCAGATCAAAGTCATGTTATAGAGGCCTTGAAGCAACTTGATTTTCTTGTGGTGCAGGATATAGTAATGACAGAGACAGCTGCTTTGGCTGATGTTGTTTTACCTGCTTGTGCATTCCTTGAAAAGGAAGGCACTGTTACAAACACTGAGAGGCGTGTGCAGCTTATGAAAAAAATAGTTACTCCTCCTGGTGAAGTTAAGGAAGATTGGAGGATTATTATGGAAATAGCCAATATCATGGGTGCCAATTGGGATTATAAATCAGCGGAAGATATTTTTGAAGAGATAAGGCAACTTACACCATCGTATGGAGGCATAACTTATAAAAGGCTTGAGAAAGAGCTTATACAGTGGCCATGTCCAAGAGAAAATCATCCTGGAACTCAGATCCTCCATAAGGATAGATTTTCCAGAGGCCTTGGACTTTTTTCTGTTGTTGAGTTTACACCTCCAGCTGAGGATATTGATCCACAGTATCCTATGGTTCTTACAACAGGAAGGATTTTGCAACATTTCCATACTGGCACTATGACTCGTAATTCAAAGATACTTGATGAAATATGCCATGAGGCCTTTATTGAAATACATCCCAATGATGCAAGCAACTATAATATCTCTAATGGAGAAGAGATTTCTATATCCACAAGACGTGGCAGTGTGAGAGTTAAGGCAAAGATAACAGATAGAGTCAAGCCTGGCATTATCTTTATGCCCTTTCATTTTGCAGAGGCAGCAGCTAATAAGCTCACACATGATGCCATGGATCCTTACTGCAGTATTCCTGAATTAAAGATCTGTGCATGTAAGATTGAAAAGGTGAATGCCATAGGAGGTCTTAGTGAATAAGGAGATTATTTCTAAAGCTATAAATAAGTATGGAAGGGAGAGAGAGCATCTGATGAATATTTTACGAGAGCTGGAATCTCTCTCTGAGGATAATTATTTAGATGTGGAAACTTTAAGTGAGCTTGCCGAGCAGATGAATATACCTAAAAGTGCAGTGGCTGGATTTGTGGACTTCTATACTATGTTTAAAACAACCCCACGTGCTAAATATGTAATAAGGATATGTAAATCAACTTCCTGTCATATTATGGGTGCAAGAACAATCTTTGAAGAGATTGAGTCTATACTTGACATAAAACCAGGGGAAGCCACCAGAGACGGTATTTTTTATCTTGAGACATGCCAGTGCCTTGGTGTATGTTCAGTTGCTCCTGCAATGATGATAAATTACGACATTCATGGGAATCTTACACCGGAAAGACTTAAAAAGATCATAGATGATTACCGCAAAAAAGAGCCTGTTGATGGTGAAGCCTGCGGTCCAGAAGTCGAAGGTAAAAAATGTATCATTGAAGGGACTCCTCAGACAAAACGGCTCCTTGAAAATGTTGGAGTTGTGAATCCCCTTGAAATTGATACATACGTTGCGAAGGGGGGATTTGATGCTCTCAAAAAAGCTTTAGGAATGGATCGAGGCGATATTATTGACATAATAAAAGATTCAGGTCTTAGAGGAAGGGGAGGGGCGGGCTTCCCAGCAGGTATGAAATGGTCTTTTGTCACAAAGGGTGATATGCAAAAATATGTAATATGCAACGCAGATGAAGGTGAGCCAGGAACATTTAAAGATCGCATTCTCATGGAGGAAAATCCCCAGGCACTTGTTGAGGGTATGGCAATTTGTGGTTATGCAATCGATGCTTCAATCGGTTACATCTATATTCGCGGTGAATTCAGAAGATCTATTATTCGTCTTCAGAAAGCAATAGATCAGGCAAGAGCAAAGGGTTATCTGGGTAAAAATATTTTTGGCTCAAGTTTTAGCTTTGATATTTTTATTAAGGAGGGAGGTGGAGCTTATGTATGCGGTGAGGAGACATCTCTTATAAATTCTATGGAAGGCAAGAGGGGATATCCAAGATTTAAACCTCCGTTTCCAGGGGTTACAGGATTTATGGGTAAACCGTCAAACGTGAATAATGTTGAAACATTGATGTCTGTTCCGATGATTATTGAAAAAGGGGCTGATTGGTATAAATCCGTTGGTCTTGCAGGATGCACAGGCACAAAGCTATATTGCCTCTCTGGAAAGATGAACCGCACAGGACTTGTGGAACTCCCCATGGGAGCAACCTTGAGAGAGATTATTGATATTCATGGTGGAGGAATGAAGTGCGGGAGCAAATTCAAGTTTGCCCAGGTGGGCGGAAGCGCAGGGGGTATGCTTGGAGAGGATCTCATGGACATTCCTCTTGATATAGATAATCCCATGAAACACGGTGTGACTCTCGGTTCGGGAGTTGTTCTTGTAGCTGATCAGAATACATGCCCTGTTGATTTTCTGCTTCAGATATTGAGTTTTTTTGAACATGAATCCTGTGGGCAGTGTGTCCCATGCCGTGTTGGGACAAGTCATCTTCATGCTATGGTGAAAAAATTTGCTGAAAGAAAAGCTTCTATTTCTGACATAGATTTAATGATTAAAAAGGCTGAGCTTATGAAAAAGACTTCTCTCTGTGCACTTGGTCAGTCACCTGTAATGCCAATAGTTACAATTCTTAAATATTTTAGAAGTGATTTTGAGAAGCACTGTGATCCATCTCACAGATGCCCTGAGTGTGAAAGTTCCCTTACAACTTATTATATTTTTTAATATAATAAAATAATTTTATTGATTTTTTATGAGGATTTTTTATTTGTGAAATAAATATTGAGGCATCGCCAAGCGGTAAGGCAACGGACTCTGACTCCGTCATTCCAAGGTTCGAATCCTTGTGCCTCAGAATTGGGTTGCTAGCTCAGCTGGTAGAGCAACTGACTCTTAATCAGTGGGTCCCGGGTTCGAGTCCCGGGCAACCCAAAATATTAAAATTTTTCAAATCCCTCTTCTTCCAGAATATTTTTTTCTTTTCTTTCTTTCATTGTTTGCCTTTGTTCTTCCCCAGGGGCTTCTGATTTTTTTTCTGTAAGAGTCTTGCTTTTTTCAGATGAATGAATTTTTTTAATCTCTTTTATTTTGCTTGCAGCTTCTCCAACATTAAATTTGCTAATCATTTCTAAAAGTTCCTGAGCCTGGCTGGACATCTCTTCACTTCCTGCTGCTGTTTCTTCAACTAAAGCTGCATTTTGCTGTGTAATCTTATCCAGTTCCATGATAGCTGTGTTAATCTGTTCAATCCCACGTCTTTGTTCATCACTTGAGGCTGCCATTTCAGAAACCAGCATGTTTACCTTTTGTATGGACTCAATTATTTCCCTTAAGGCTATGCCGCTTTTTGACACAAGGTCAGTTCCTCTTTCAATCTTATCAAGGGAATCTTTTATGAGGTTATCGATTTCCTTCGCGGCTGTTCCTGCTCTTTGAGCGAGGTTTCTAACCTCTCCTGCAACTACTGCAAAGCCACGTCCCTGTTCCCCTGCACGTGCAGCCTCTACTGCTGCATTAAGAGCCAGAAGATTTGTCTGGAATGCAATTTCGTTGATCATGTTTATAATGTCGCCTATTTTTTTGCTTGAAGAGTTAATTTCTTCTATAGAGAGAACAGCGTCTTCAACAATCCTACCACCATCTTGGGCAAGCATCAAAGTATTGTTTGCAAATTGGCTTGCCTGATTTGCATTTTCAAAGCTCTGTCTTGTTGAGGCATTTGCCTCTTCAATGGCAGCAGCTATCTCCTCCAGAGATGAGGCCTGTTCAGATGTTCTTTGCGATAGGTTCTGGTTGTCCTGCCCAATCTGCTCTGTTGTTGCAGCAACCTGCTCGGCAGCCTTTATGATCTCTGCAACAGTGGTGCGCAGAATCCCAATAAGTGTCTGGAAAGATTTTCCCAGCGTCCCTATTTCATCTGTGCGTGTTAAAATGGAATCTTTTACATCTTCTGAGAGATCAAGGTTTGCCATTTTTTCTGAATATCCCACAGTGGAAATGATGGGATTGGAGATGCTACTTCCAAGGAAATATGCAAGAATAAATCCCAATATAAGCATAATGAAAGTTACAATTATTATAATGTTTCGCAATTTAGTTATTCCCTCTAAGGCTTCATCTAATTCCATGGCAAGTGCCACTGCCCAGCTATCTGTTCCATGAATTGGGCAGCTGGCAGCAAAAATATCCTTACCATTAAAAAAATAAGTTGCCGTTGTTTTTTCTCCCCCAATAGCTTTTTTTAAAAGATTTGCCAGAGGAGTAAGAGATGGATCTTTTTCAGCTGCCTTTATGGGGCTAAAGCTTTCCATAACAAGCTTTGTATTTTTATGTCCCTGAACTGTTCCCTCTTTGTTTACAATATAGGAGTATCCTGTTTTGCCAATAGCTAAGTCTTTAACAAGATTTGAAATTTCATTGCCATCTCTTATGCCATATAGAACTCCTATTATCTTTCCATTTCTCTTAACTGGTGCTGCAACAGCAACACTTGGTTTCCCTGTAACTCTGCTTATAAATACAGAGGAGTATGTTGAAACTCCAGTCATTGCACGTATAAAGTAATCTCTGTCAGAAACCTTTGCTTTGTCTTTGCCCTCATTAAACCTTGTGGAGTTTCCTTCTGTATCTGCAAAGGCAAAAACTTCAAATCCAGTGCGCTTTGCCTCAGCAGTAAGGAGATTTAATTTTTCTTCCCATGGAGTATCATCTGTTATTACTCTTCTTTCTGCAAGTGATTCTATGATGTTTATGTTGCTTCTCATTGTCATTTCTATGGTTTCTGCAATTTGTAGTGATAACTCAAGGAAAGACTCCTCTTTGTCTTTTAAGATTATGTTTTTGCCGCCGTAGTAGGTTATTGTTCCTAATAAGGCAGATATTATAAATATGCACCCGCTTATGAGTACTATTAATTTGTTTTTTATAGAGTTCATAAATTCACCTTTAATTAAGAATTATAATTTAAAGATAATAAAAAGTTTAGATTTTCAAAAAAAAATAAATATACTAAAGTATTTATTCATTAACTTCTTTTAAAATAAAGATACTCTATTATCTCCTTCGCCAAAGGCGGCGGGGATAATGTTTTTGATTTTACACTAAAAATCCTATTCAGGAATAATTACCGAAAATATTGTATCTTTTTTGATATATTTTTTAAAGTCAGCATGTTAAAGAGTTGACTTTATATTTTTATTGTATCAATTTTGATATAAAATTGCCGGTTTGCATAAAAACAAAATTTAATTTTTTGAAGGAGAAAAAAGGTGAAGCGGATTAAAGTTTTTATTCCTTTTTTAGGTCTTTTTTTACTCCTCCTTGTTGCCTGTGAGCTTGATCCATGGGCTCTCGGATCAAACTCAGTAAATACGGATATGGTTGTCATAAAAAAGGTAACTGCCTATGGGACGATTGACGGCATTTCTCCGTTTAAAGGCCAGGTTGGAGCTGTAACCATGTCTCACAAGGTCCACGAAAAGGAAGGCGTTGGTTGCAATGAGTGTCATCATAAAGAGAATAATGATGAGAGGATTAAGGAGTGTGCAAAGTGTCACAATGGTTATAAGGGGTATGATACTATGCATGGGCTTTGTGTAGACTGTCATATAGAAAAGGCACGAGGACCTCAAAAGTGTATGCAGTGCCATTGAGGTGTATCTTGCAACAAAAAGAAATTCTTATACTTGGAATAGGGAATATCCTTCAAAAGGATGATGGGATAGGAGTCCATATTATAAATGAACTGCAGAATTCTTGGGGGGATATACCAGAAAACGTTGAAATTGTTGATGGGGGGACCATTGGTCTTGATCTGTTGCCTGTTATGAAGGCCAGAAAAAAGATAATTATTGTTGATGCTTTAAAAAATGGTGATCTTCCTGGGAGTATATATCGTTTTCCTGCGGACCATCTGGTGTCTGGCAATAATATCCTTTCGCTCCATGAAGTAGGGGTAAAGAGAATCATTGATATGCTAAAGCTTATGGGAGATTGCCCTCTTGTTGAGATTATAGGTATTGTCCCAGAGGATATATCTTCCCTTGAAATAGGCTTAAGTGATTCTTTAAAAGAAAAAATTCCAGTAGCTATAGAGTGTATACTGGAGGCTGCAATTTCTTAAACTTAAATCTTTTTAGCGGGAATGCAGCTTTGAAATTTTGAAGGAGGAATATATGGCATTAAACAGAAGAGACTTTCTTAAAATTATGGGTGGAGCAGGAGCTGCTATAGCTTTCCCATCTGTAATGATTCAGGGATGCAAAAGGGCTCTTGAAAGAGCTGCTGAAAGGACAAATATAATCTGGCTTGAGGGTCAGTCCTGTTCGGGCTGTTCTGTTTCCCTATTGAATAAAATAAGCCCTGATATTGTATCTGTAATAACTGAGCATATCAGCCTTAACTATCAGGGAGTTGTAATGGGTGGAACAGGGGAAGCCGCGACTCGTGTTTTAGAGGATGCAGTTAAAAAACAGAGGAAGGATTTTATCCTGATAGTGGAAGGTGCAATTCCAACAAAAAATGATCTCTACTGCACAATAGGGGAAGATGAAAAAACTCACAGGGGAATTGGAGTTCGTCATTGGGTTGAAGAGCTTGGCAAAAATGCAATGGCAATAGTCTCTGTGGGAACTTGTTCTGCCTATGGTGGTATACCTGCTGCAAAAAATAGAATAACTGGTGAGAATCCAACTGGTGCGGTTGCTGTTTCTCAGTTGTTTAAGGGAAAGACAGTTTTAAATGTTCCTGGATGTCCTCCTCATCCCGACTGGATGGTGGGAACATTACTTCATGTGCTTTTGAAAGGTATTCCAGAACTTGATGAATATAATAGACCAAAGATGTATTATGCTAAGACAGTTCATGAGCAATGTGAGAGGCTTTATTATTACAAGAGAGGAATCTTTGCAAAGGAATGGGGGGACAAGGGATGTCTTTATAATCTTGGATGCCTTGGAATGGACTCTGGATGTGATATACCAACAAGGAAATGGAATAGCGTAAATTCCTGTACAGATTGTGGTTCTGGCTGTATAGGTTGCACAGAGAAGGCTTTCCCTGAGTATGGAAAGAGAGGTATATATCAGAACCTTATGGCTTCAGGTGATTATAAAGAAAAAGTGGTTATTGCAGGTATAAAAAGAGGGGAGGTATAAGAGATGGCTTCACAAAAAGTATATATAGATCCTTTGACAAGAATAGAAGGTCACCTTTCAATAGAGATGGATGTTCAGGATGGTAAGGTTGTTGATGCTAAGTGCCGTGGAGACATGTATAGGGGCTATGAGTCTATCCTGCAGGGAAGAAATCCAGTTGATGCGCAGCAAATTGTAATGAGAATATGTGGAGTTTGCCCTGTGTCTCACGGTCAGGCCTCAAGCAGATGCCTTGATGATGCCTTTGGCATAAAGCCAACAAAAAATGGAAGAATTTTGCGTAATTTGATTCTTGGCTCGAACTTTTTGCAATCTCATATTCTCCATTTTTATCATCTTGCAGCTCTTGACTTTGTGGATATAACAGCAATTCTTAAATATAAAGGTTCTGACGATGCTCTGTTGAGACTGAAGGATTGGGTAAATAACGAGATTAAAGTAAAAAAAGGCAGAGTTGATGAAATTTCAACAGCAGGTCCATTTTTGCCAAGATATGAAGGAGAAAATTTTTACATCAAAGATCTAGATACAAATATTGATGCAATTGCAGGCTATGTTAAGGCTCTTGAAATAAGAGAAAAGACTCACAGGATGGTAGCACTCTTTGGAGGAAGAGCTCCGCATCCAATAGCAATGGTTCCTGGTGGAGTTACAACAGAGATAACAAGTGCAAGGGTAAAAGAATTCAAAAAGTATCTTAAAGAAGTAGAAAAGTTTATAAATGAGACTTATATAAATCATGTAATAGCTGTTGCAAAAGCTTTCCCTGAATACTTTAAGCTCGGCAAATATGACAACTTCCTTTCTTATGGCGTTTTTGACAAGGATGAGGATCGTAAGAGTTTTATGTTTGAACAGGGAGTTATTACTGCAGGCAAGCTGGAGAAATTTGATTCATCTAAAATTAGAGAACAGATAAAATATGCAAGGTATAAATCCGGTTCAAATCTCCATCCTCTTAAGGGTGAGACTGTTGCTGATCCAGAAAAAAGTGGTGCTTATTCATGGGTTAAAGCCCCAAGGTATGATGACAAGCCTATGGAAGTGGGAGTTCTTGCAAGGACGCTTGTGGCATATTTATCTGGCAATAAGGATGTTAAGGCAGAGGTTGATTCACTCCTTAAAGTATTTAATGCTGAATTGCCAGCAGCTAATTCTGTTTTAGGACGTCATGCAGCAAGGGCTCTTGAAAGCAAACTTATTGCAAAGGCGATACACAAATGGCTTGATGATCTTGATTCAGATGAAAAGACAAGAAATAGCTATGTTATACCGGAATCAGGGGAGGGCGAAGGTCTCATTGAGGCTCCAAGGGGTGCTCTTGGCCACTGGATAGTTGTTAAGGATCACAAAATAGCTAATTACCAGGCAATAGTTCCTACCACATGGTTCTGCTCTCCACGGGATGACAAAGGAGTTAGGGGTCCAGTTGAACAGGCTTTGATTGGCACTCCAGTATCGGATCCAAAAAATCCTATTGAGGCAGCTCGAGTTGTTCGTTCCTTTGATCCATGCCTTGCTTGCGCTATTCACGTTGTTGAAGGCGATAAGGAGATAGGCAAATTCAGACTTATATAATTTTTCCAGATGGGGATGTCAGGCTTTCTGATATCCCCAATAATTTTTATTACAAAATTAATAATATGATTTTTTGTGCAGTTTTTTGTAAAAGTTCTTGAATTGTAACATTAAATATGTCAATATTGACATAATAAAAGTTTCTGGTAACAGGCTTAGCTGCCCTTGGGCAGCTTTTTTTTTGTTTAATCGATATTTTCTTAAAAAACAAATAAATAATTTGACTATTTATATTAAAATATGATACAATGTTTATCTAAACTATGAAAAATATGGGGGATTTTTTATGGCAAGTGATATTTATGATTCAAAACCGTGGCTTAAATTTTATGCTCCAGGGGTTCCTGCTTCAATAAATTATGAAAGGATTACACTTCATGAGATGTTTTATCGGACAGCAGCAAAGTATCCTGATCGGGATGCCCTTATTTTTCAGGGGTATAGGATAAAGTACAGTGAGCTACGGGATTTGGTTGATACTCTTGCTGCTTTTTTATCTTCTAAAGGCATAAATAAAGGAGATGTTGTGGCTATTCTTCTCCCAAATATGATTCAGACAGTTGCCTCCTATTATGCTGTTCTCAAAATAGGGGGTATAGTTCAAATGAATAATCCCTTATATACAGATAGAGAGTTGGAATATCAATTCAATGACTCCGGAGCAAAGTTTTTGATTACACTTGATCTCCTTGCTTCAAGGATGATTGCTTTAAGAGAGAAAACCAAAATTGAACATATAATATGGACATCAATTGCTGATTATCTCCCAGGGCTTAAGAAATTTTTGGTTAAATTAGTTGGAAAGAAAAAGGGGCTATGTGCAGATGTTCCTGCTGCCTCTAAGGTATATCACTGGGCTGAGGCTGCATCTTTTAAGGGTAATGTTCCAGAGGTGACTGTTGATTTTGAAGATACGGCTGTTTATCAATACACTGGCGGAACCACTGGCCAATCCAAGGGCGCAATTTTAACTCATAAAAATCTCTGTTGTATGATTCAGATGTATGAGGCGTGGTTCCCCACTCTTAAAAAAGGAGATGAGGTGCTTATTGCTGCTGCTCCTGTTTTCCATGTTCTTGGTATGAGTGCTGCCATGAATCTTCCAATGTATATGGGGTGGACAGCTGTTATGGTGCCAAAACCTCAGCCAAAGGAATTACTTGAGGCAACAAGAAAATACAGACCAACGGTCTGTTCCATGGTCCCAACAATGTATGTGGGGATGTTGCAGCATCCTGATCTAAAGAAAACAGATATGACCTGTTATAAGGTTTTGACTTCAGGGGGTTCTTCTCTTCCTGTAGAGGTGCTTAAAAAATTCAAGGAGCTTACAGGTGCAGATATAAATGAAGGTTTTGGTATGACAGAAACATCCCCTCAGACTCATCTTAATCCCTATGGAGGTCTTAATAAACCAGGTAGCATTGGTATTCCTTATCCAGATACTGAAGTGAAAATTGTAGATCTGGAAAGAGGTGAAGATTCAATGCCAGTTGGCAAAGAAGGAGAGATGATTTTCAAGGGTCCCCAGGTAACAAAAGGTTATTTGAATAAGCCAGAAGAGACTGCAAAGTCCATAAGGAATGGCTGGCTTTATTCTGGAGATATTGCATATATGGATGAAGATGGTTATTTCTTTGTTGTGGATCGTAAAAAGGATCTGATAATATCTGGCGGATACAATGTGTATCCGAGGGAAATTGAAGAGGTTTTGTATAAGCATCCACTTATTCAAAAAGCTGCAGCCATTGGAGTTCCTGATGAGAAGAGGGGGGAGAATATAAAGATCTTTGTTGTGCCAAATGAGGGAGCAACTCTTACTGTAGATGAGGTTATGAATTATTGTAAAGAAAACCTTGCAAAATACAAATGGCCTTCAGAGATAGAGATCCGCTCTTCTTTGCCAGAGAGCAATGTCGGCAAGATACTTAAAAAAGAGCTGAGAAGAGAAGAGGAGGAAAAGAGAAAATCAACAGCAAGGTGAGTATAAGACTTTAGGCTTTATTTGATTTGAAAAATTTAATTTTTATTGACATTTTTATATTTAGTTAATAAAAATCATTTAGTAACGTAGAAATTTTGCCCTTTTTTTAAGGTGCAATAAGCTTTTAAATAGAAAGTTTTGCTGGTTTAATATCCAAAGGTATAATTTTTTATGGGGGATTACTTTTTTAGAGCTTTTTTTAGGTGTAGCTCCTTTTTAAGTAATTTTTCCTTAAATAAGTGAAAGCAGTAAATAAGATTGCTGGCATGTAGTGTGCATATTCTGCCCAGGAGCAGAAAAATCTTATTTTCTGGAATATATATACAATAAACACTTTTTAGGGAGGCTTATATGCTTAATCCACTGGTTGATACAAGGGATGTAAAATTTGTTTTATTTGAGCTCCTCGAAGCACAGAAGATGACAGAATACTCTGCTTTTGCTGATTTTGATCTCGATACTTTTGAAGCAACTATTGATCTTGCAGAGCAGATGGCTGTTGAGGTTTTTTATCCTACTGCTGAAGAAGGTGACAAGATTGGTGCAAAATGGGATCCTGTAACAAAGGAAGTTAAGATTCCAGAAATTTTTAAGCCAGCACTGGATAAATTCTATGAAGCTGGTTTTATGGGTCTTACAGATTCTCCAGAGCATGGCGGAACAGGGATGCCTAATATGGTTGGTGCTGCTGTTAATGAATATGTTTGTGCTGCAAACTATAGCCTTGGCATGTATCCAGGTCTTTCCCATGGAGCAATGGAACTTATCTATGCCTTTGGAACAGAAGAACAGAAAAAACTCTATGCTGACAAAATTATGACTGGTGAGTGGGGTGGCACAATGTGCTTGACAGAGCCAGATGCAGGTAGTGATGTCGGTAACCTCAAGACTAAGGCTGTAAAGCAGCCTGATGGAACATATAAGATCCAGGGGCAGAAAATATTTATTTCATCTGGAGAAAACGATTACTACAAAAACATGATTCATCCTGTTCTTGCTCGTATTGAAGGGGATCCAAAGGGCACAAAGGGTATTTCGATTTTTATCGTTCCAAAATACAGAGTAAATCCAGATGGCTCCCTTGGAGAATTCAATGATGTAGTGTGCACAGGCATTGAGCACAAGATGGGTATTCATGGTCAGGGAACATCCCAGCTTGCCTTTGGTGACAATGGTAATTGTATTGGCTATCTCCTTGGCGAAGAGCGTCAGGGTATGAAGATTATGTTTAAGATGATGAACTATGCACGTAATGGTGTTGCAGTTCAGGGTCAGGGTAATGCCTCTGCAGCTTATATGCATGCAGTTACTTATGCAAAGAATAGATATCAGGGATCTGATGTAACTCAGATGTTAAATCCAGATGCTCCTCTGGTAACAATAAGCAAGCATCCTGATGTAAAGAGAATGCTTCTTTGGATGAAATCTCATCTTGAAGGTCAGAGAATTCTTTGCTACTATCTATATAAGAATATTGACCTTGCTAATATAGCTCCTGATGAAACAGCAAGAAAAGAGGCTCAGGCCCTTGTTGAGATCCTTACTCCTATCTGTAAAGCTGGATGCACAGATAAAGGTGTTGAAATTACATCAATGGCTATGCAGACCTATGGCGGATATGGATATTGCCGTGATTATCCAATAGTCAGATATATGTGTGACTCCAAAATTCTTGCTATTTGGGAAGGAACAAACGGGATTCAGTCTATGGACCTTACAATGAGAAAGATTCTCATGAATAAGGATCAGTATAACTATAAGGTTATGAGAAAGAGAATGGATGATACTATTGCTGCTGCTAAAGGCATAGTTGAAGACAAATACATTGAGATTTTTCTTGATGGTCTTAAAGAGCTTGATGAGATTATTGAAATGCTTAAAAAGCATATGGCTGAGGGTAAATTCCTCCATCTATTTATGCATGCAACTCCTCTTCAGGAAGCTATGTATATGGTTGCAATCGCATGGTGCCATCTCTGGTCTCTTACCAAAACTTTGCCAAAGATGAAAGAGCTTGTTGGAGATACAAAGGGTGCAGATAGAGATAAGCTTTTGGCAGAAAATGATGAGGCTGCTTTCTATACAGGAAAGGTTCTTGCTTCTCAGTTTTATATTGGAAGTGAGTTCCCTAAATTCTTTGGTAGAGCAAAGGCCATCAAGTGGAATGAAACTGCTACAATTAAAGCTACTGATCCTGTATTTACAGGCGCTCCTCTTGAATAAAATTATTTATAATGCTAAGAAAAAAAGCTGCTCCATTGAGCAGCTTTTTTATTTTGTTATTTGCTGTATGTTTAACTATTTAAAAGCACTTGTAGTCTCTTGTCTATTTCTCTTATAAAGCCCTCTGTATTTAAAGGAACCACATCTGCATCATTACAAAGAGCAGCTAAGTCTTTGGTCATAAAGCCGTCTTCTATTGTCTGGATTGATGCTTTTTCTAATTTTTCTGCAAAATCCACAAGGCTATGGAGATTGTCAAGCTCCCCACGTTTTTTAAGTGCTCCTGTCCAGGCAAATATTGTTGCCATTGAATTTGTTGAGGTTTCTTCCCCTTTGAGGTGCTTGTAGTAATGACGCTGAACTGTTCCATGGGCTGCTTCATATTCATAATAACCCTCTGGCGACACAAGGACTGATGTCATCATGGCCAGGCTGCCAAATACAGTTGCCACCATATCAGACATTACGTCTCCATCATAATTTTTACATGCCCAGATAAATCCTCCCTCAGATCTAACAACACGGGCTACTGCGTCATCAATGAGAGTATAAAAGTATTCAATCCCTGCTTTTTGAAATTTTATTTTATATTCCTGTTCAAATATCTCCTGAAAAATATCTTTGAATCTGTGGTCGTATTTTTTGGAGATTGTATCTTTTGTGGCAAACCATATATCCTGCTTTGTGTCAAGAGCATAATTAAAGCATGACCGTGCAAAGCTTGCTATTGAACTGTCAAGATTATGCATTGCAAGGAGTATACCTGGAGAGTCAAAAGTATGGACTGTTTCTTTGATTACCTCACCGCTTTCTGATGTAAATGTAAGCTCTGCTACTCCTTTGCCACTTGCAATAATTTCCACGTCTTTATAAACATCACCATAGGCATGCCTTGCTATTGTGATTGGCTTTTTCCATGCAGGTATAAAGGGCTTTATTCTCTTTATAACTATGGGGGCTCTAAATACTGTTCCATCAAGTATGCCCCTTATTGTACCATTGGGGCTTTTCCACATTTCCTTTAGATTGTATTCCTTGACTCTTTCTGCATTTGGTGTGATTGTGGCACACTTAACAGCAACTCCATATTTTTTTGTTGCCAGAGCTGATTCAACTGTTACTTTATCTTCTGTTTTGTCTCTGTTTTCCAGTCCCAGATCGTAATACTCTGTTTTAAGTTCTATATATGGCTCCAGAAGTATTTCTTTTATGAGCTTCCATATAACACGGGTCATCTCATCTCCGTCCATCTCTACAAGAGGGGTCGTCATTTTAATCTTATCTGACATGAAAAATCTCCTGTTTGTTTTATTTCCATTGAAGAATTAAATAAATAATAGTTTTTTAAAAAGATAATATTTTCCTGTCCACTAAAATAACTATAGGTTTGATTTTTTTATTTAGAGTGAAAATTTTTTAATAGCTTTTTGATAGGCAATATGCTTATAGTAATTTAAAAATTTTTTGTAGGTTGCAGTCAGGATGATTACAATAGATATCCCTGGAGGAGATATTCTTAAAGCAGAGCATCTCGTCCTTGATTATAATGGCACTATTGCAGTAGATGGCGTGATACTTCCGGGTGTAAGGGAACTGCTTGCTAAACTTTCCAGTGATATTCAAATCCATGTTATAACCGCAGATACTTTTGGAAGGGCAGAGGCGGAACTTTCAGGTGTTAATTGTTCTCTTAAAATTTTGCAAAAGGAGAATCAACAAAAGCAAAAGTTAAACTTTATTGAAGAGCTTGGGAAAGAGCGTGTGATTGCCATAGGTAATGGCTATAATGATCTTTTGATGCTTAAAGAAGCTGGATTGAGTATTTCTGTTATCCAAAAAGAAGGGGCTTGTCCTCAGAGTGTAGTTTTTTCAGATATTGTCACAACATCAATAATTGATGCTCTTGAGCTTTTAATCAATCCTTTTAGAATGATTGCAACTTTGAGAAACTAAAACAATATTTTTATGGGGATTTTATATGGCTCTAAAAGTAAATGAAATTTTTTACTCTCTTCAGGGAGAGACAACCACAACAGGGTTTACCTCTGTCTTTATAAGGCTTTCTGGCTGTAACCTCAACTGCACTTGGTGTGATACTGCTTATGCCAAAAGCGGTGGAATTGATATGGAGGTTGATGATATTGTCAAAAAGGTTGTTTCCTTTGAGCCATTCAATCATATAACAGTTACAGGGGGCGAGCCTTTATTGCAGTCAGATACTCATGCTTTATTGAAAAGTCTTACAGATTATGGCTATGGAGTTCAGCTTGAGACAAATGGCACTATTCTTTTTGATAATATGCCAAGGGGGGTTAGGGTAATAACTGATGTTAAAACTCCATCAAGTGGGGAGGCTGGATCTTTTTGCATGGATAATTTAAAGTACCTAAAAAAATATGATGAGGTTAAATTTGTTATAGGCATTATGGAGGATTATCAATTTGCAAAGGACTTTATAAAAAGTTATCTTTCAAAAATTGATTGTGTCATAAATTTTACTCCTGCGGCAAATTTAATGGAACCATGGGCTCTTGCAAATCTAATAATCAAAGATAGACTAAGTGTGCGTTTGAATATTCAGCTTCACAAGGCTGTAAATTTTAAGTAGCTATTCTAAAGTGCTTGCCATATTAACTTGCCTTTGTAATTGTAACTCAATATCTAATTTTGTGTCTTATTTTTATATAAATTTTTTAAGGAGTAATATTTCATGGATTACGTTGGACATGTTATAAGGCCGCCTTCTGAGGCTTATAGTATGATAATTCAGGTCACTGTGGGATGCTCTCACAATATGTGCACCTTTTGTGGAACATATAAAGATTTGAATCCTAAATTCAGGATCAAAGATTGGGAAACAATCAAAAGAGATATTGATGAGGCCTCTTCTTACAGGTATTCCTTCAGGAAGGCTTTTCTTGCAGATGGTGATGTCTTGATTCTTCCAACTGAAGAGTTGCTTAAAATAATGCATTACATAAAACAGAAGAATCCAGACATTGAAAGCATAAATGTTTATGGCAATACAAAGGCTATTTTGAGAAAAACTCCTGAGGAGCTTAAGACTCTCCATGATGCAGGCCTCAAAGTGGTGTATCAGGGTATTGAAAGTGGAAATATTGAGGTCCTGAAGAGAATCCGAAAAGGTGCATTCCCAGATAATATGAAAGAGGCTGCAGCAAAGGTCATGGATGCAGGCATTAAGCTTTCTCAGACAGTGCTTCTTGGCATTGGTGGCAAAGAGCTCTCTTTTGAACATGCAAGGGATACAGGGAGACTGTTGGGAGAGATGTCCCCTGACTTTGCCTCAGCTCTTACAGTGATGATTCTTCCCAATACTCAACTATTTCAGGAATACAGAGAAGGGAAATTTATTTTACCTGATAAGTTTGAGCTTTTAAATGAGCTTAGAATTATAATCAAGAATATGAATGTAAGGAGGAGGTGCTACTTCACATCTAATCATGCCTCCAATTATCTGCCAATAAAGGCTTATCTACCGGAGGATCAAGCTGGTGTAATAAAGGCTATTGAGCAGATTATAAGAACAAAGGATGAGAGCATTCTCAGGCGAGAAGAGATGAGAGCCCTTTAAATTTTAGCAATCCCTGCATATTTGCTGGGATTGCTAATCAATACATCTTTGAATTATAAAATTGCAGAATTTCTTTAAATATCTCTTGAAAGATTTCTCTTCTATATTTAAGAGAAAACTCTTTGCAGTTTTGTTTGTATTCTGGTAGAGAGTAAAAGAAGATATCCCCATCATAGTTTTGTAAATTTTTACTATGTAGCAAAAGCCCATAGTTGAGAAGTGATTTATTTAATTTTCCCTGTGCAATATCTCTGCATGCCTCATAAAGTATAGAAAAGGAATATGGGTCGGCTATTGCTGTTGAGTAGAGATGCCAGTCATCCACATTTGATATCAGTGCTTGCTTTTCTTCCATTGATAAGATCTCATGAGCAGGGCATAGAAACTTATCACATATCTGTGCAGAAAAAAGTGAACGATTTCTTTCATCTTTATTTATAAATAGTGGATGGATTAGACACCCTGGCTTGCCATTTTTTAGAAATCCCTGATAAGGACAAACATGGGAGGTTATATCTCTCACAGAATTTGGTTCCTGCCAGTTTTCATGGCTCTGGAGGATTTGACTTCTTTTTTTTCCCTCATTGAGAAAGATTGTAAGATTTTCTTTGGTAATATTTTTGTGATTAAAAAGGCCGCAACATAGGCTGCAGCCCTTTTTGTCATCAGGTTGACAGAGTATGAGTTTTTTCTTTGTCATAAACTATCAGGCCATCGAGTTTTTTGTGTAATTAAGAAGACCCCCTGCAAGGAGAATTTTTCTTTGCCTTTCTGTTGCAAGGAGTTCAAAGTCATAGATCTTTCCAGCAATCTCAATTTTAACTGTTAAGTTTTCTTTTATAGTCTTTATGAGATCTCTGGCAACAAAGGGATCATTTTGATTTATTTTGTCATAGTCTTCTTTGTTTTTAAATACCAGAGGTATTATACCAAAGTTTATAAGGTTTCCTGAGTGTATTCTCTCAAAGGATTTAGCCATAACTATGCGAACACCAAGATACATTGGACAGATTGCAGCATGCTCTCTACTTGATCCCTGTCCATAGCTTTCACCACCGACTATTGCTGTATATATTCCATTTTTTTTGTTTGAAAGTGTTCTTGAGGCAAATTCTGGGTCAATATTTTCAAATACGTATTTTGCATATTCTGGAATATTGGATCTATATTTAAGTCTCTGACCTGCTGGCATTATGTGGTCAGTTGTTATTTTGTCGCCAGTCTTAAGTCCTATCACGCCAGTGATCTCATCAGCTAAAGGATCTGTGTAAGGTGGCTGACCTATGTTTGGTCCTCGAAATATTTCAACCTTTGTTTTTGAAGGAGGGATAATCAGTGAGTCATCTATATAGAATTTATCTGGCATTTTGATCTCAGGATAAAGAGAGCTGTCAATCTCCAGTGGGTCAACAAGCTTGCCTTCTATGGCAGATAAAGCTGCAACCTCAGGGCTTACAAGGTAAACGCTGGCGTTAGTTGTTCCAGATCTCCCTTCAAAGTTTCTATTGTTAGTTCGCAAAGAAACACCATTAGTCACTGGTGCCTGTCCAGAGCCTATGCAAAAACCACATGCTGATTCCATGATCCTTGCACCTGCAGCAATGATATCAGCCAGAGAGCCATTTTTTGCTATCATCTCAAAAACCTGCTTTGAACCTGGAGCAACAATGAGACTTACCTCTGGATGAACTTTTTTGCCTTTAAGTATGGCAGCAACTGTCATGAGATCTTTGTAAGAGGAGTTTGTGCAGCTTCCTATTGCTACCTGGTCTATTTTCATTCCCTTGAGTTCTTTGATCTTTTTTATGTTATCAGGGGAATGAGGGCATGCAATTAGAGGCTCCAGTGTGCTCAGATCTATCTCAATTTTTTTATCATAGGCAGCGTCATCATCTGGAAGGAGTTCCATCCATAGATTTTCTCTTCCCTGGGCTTCCAAAAACTCACGGGTAATATCATCACTTGGGAATATGGAGGTTGTTACTCCAAGCTCTGCCCCCATATTTGTTATTGTGGCTCTTTCTGGAACAGAAAGTGTTTTAATCCCTTCACCAGTGTATTCAACCACATAGCCAACATTGCCTTTTGTAGAAAGGATCTCCAGGACCTTGAGTATAACATCCTTGGCGCTGACCCAAGGTCTTAGCTTTCCTTTCAGTTCAATATTTATCACCTTAGGAGCAGTGAGATAAAATGCACCACCTCCCATTGCAACAGCAACATCAAGACCTCCTGCACCAATGGCAATCATTCCTATGCCTCCCCCTGTGGGAGTGTGACTGTCAGAACCCAGCAATGTTGCGCCAGGACGGCCAAAGCGTTCAAGGTGAACCTGATGGCATATCCCATTGCCAGCCTTTGAGTAGTATATGCCATAGTTCGCATTCATTGTTTGTAGATATTTATGGTCATCTGCATTTTCAAAGCCCATCTGCAGAGTATTATGATCCACATATGATACAGAAATTTCTGTTTTGACCTCGGGTATATTCATGGCCTCAAATTGAAGATAGGCCATAGTCCCTGTTGCATCTTGAGTGAGGGTCTGATCGATTTTTATTCCTATCTCTTTTCCTGGTATAAGCTCACCATCAACAAGGTGGTCTTTTAGTATTTTATAAGTTACTGATAGTCCCATTATTCCTCCGTAAAATTGAAACTCTTAAATCATTAAGAATGGCAGAGGTAAAAAGAGGCAAGAATTTTTTCATGACTATAAAGAATTTAGATTGCTGAGGATCAATTTTAAGTTATTGAAGCCTCTATCTTTGCAAGTAACTCTTCTCTGTTAAAAGGCTTGCCTACATAATCCATAAAGCCTGAGTTTAAGAATTTCTCAATATCCTCAGGCATTACGTGTGCAGATATGGCTATTATGGGAACAGATTTTTCTAAGGAGGTTTCTTTTTCTATATCACGCATCATTTTAAGAGTTTCAACTCCATCAATACCAGGCATCTGTATATCCATAAGCACCAGGTCAAAGCTATTTTCATTCTGAAAGATTTTTATGGCCTCAAAACCGTCACTGGCAGCTACTATATTATAACCTGCTTTTTCAAGTATTTTAGAAAGAAGAGTTCTGTTTATCGCATTGTCCTCAACTATGAGTATTTTGTTACCTTCGGGTTTGTTTTTTTCCTTTTGAATTTTGGTATTTTTTAATTCTACAGCAGGAGAGTAAGGTAATGTGAAGATAAATTTTGAACCCTCACCTGGCTTTGAACGGACATATATTTCTCCACCCATCATTTCAATAATCATTTTTGATATGGTGAGTCCAAGACCTGTTCCACCAAAAATTCTTTTGCTCTCTGTATCAACCTGTGTGAATCTGTCAAAAATTGTTTTTATATGATCCTGCGGTATACCTATGCCTGTATCCTCCACAAAAAATTCAAGGCTATAGTCATTCCTTAAATTCACCCCAAATCTTATATGGCCGGAAGGAGTAAATTTTACCGCATTCATAAGTAGATTGCTTAAGACTTGCTCAAGTCTATGCAAGTCTCCATAGAGATTTTCCGGTATCTTAGGATCTATCTCACAGGAAAGAGATATATCCTTGCCGCTTTTTTTAATGAGTATAAGGCATCTGTTGTATGAGTTTTCCATGAGATTTTTAAGGTTGAATACCTCAGTTATTATTTTGATGGTCCCTGATTCAATTTTTGATAGATCAAGAATATCGTCAATAATGGACAGCAGAAGTTTGCCACTGCTTTGGATCATATCAAGATAGCTTCTATGGTTGCTGTTTTGTATTTCCTCAAGGAGAATGTCTGTAAAGCCAAGTATTGCGTTTAGAGGCGTTCTTATTTCGTGTGATATATTTGCTATGAAGTTTGATTTAATCTTTTCTGACTCCTTTGCCTTTTCCTTTGCTTCAATGAGAATTTTTTCAAGTTTTTTTCTTTCTGTGATATCTCTTGCAGAGCCGCTTATAGCCTTTGGATTGCCATCGTTATCAAAAATTATTGAATTTTTAAACTCCAGCAGCAGCTTTTCCCCTTTTTCATTTGTGATCTCGATCTCTCCGTTGAGAAATCCTTTTCTTTTGATTAATTCAATGCTTTTTACTATATCCTTTTCATCATATTTATTGTTTCTACCACCTGATAGCAACTGGATGATATTCAGTCTGCGGTTTTCTTCCTCCGGGAAACCTGTGAGCTTGTAGAAGGCTTTGTTAGCCTCTAAGATGTTTCCCTCGAAATCATAAATGTATAGCATATCATGAACAGTGTCAAAGAGTTCCCTGTATCTTTTTTCTTTTTCCGCAAGTTCAATTTCAAAATTCATTCTCAAAAGTGCAAGCCCAAAGAGCGAGGATAGAGCTTGTGTGATTTTTATATCCTTTTCTAAATAGCCTCCATTTTTATTTCCAGCAATAATAAAGCCAAGTATTTTATCTTCAGCTACAGAGGGGGCAGCTATAAAGTTATGAATCTCTGGATGGTTCTCCGGCAGATCAGATTTTATGGGGTTATTTTCCATTTTATTTACTACTATGATTTCTTTTTTTTGTAGCAAATTATTTACAAGGGCACCCATTTTTTCCATGCCTATTTTTATTTGGTTAAAAGAATAATCTTTGTCTTTCTTTGTGCATACAAAAGGGAATAAAACAGTTTTATTTTTTTTATCAAGATAGCATGCTACTCCATAGTTGCTTGAAGTAAGATCTATCAGGTATATCATTATATTTTTTGTGACATTATCTATTTCAAAATCCTCAAGGATTTTTTTTGAGATATCTGCCATATAGAAATTGAGCTCTTTCTCTTCTGTCAGGACTGTGATCCGGTTGTTAGAATTTTTTATAACTTTTGAGAAAATGTAAAATATTACAGATATTATAAATAGTATAGAAATGTGCAATATGGATAGTAAAAGCCATCTGCCCTGTGTTGCACTGTTCACTATATTTAAAATGAATTGCCATAAATCCATATATAAAGAATACCTTTAAAATAATAACTCACAACTTTAATTTTGATTTTTAGTAATCATTTTTCTATAAGCGAGTTAAGTGCTTTATCAACATCACTATATTTAAACTTAAATCCATCAGCCATAAGCCTTGCAGGGACAACCTTTTGGCTAAAAACAAGATATGATCCAAACTCGCCAAAAACTATTTTAAGCATGAATTTAGGCATAAAGGGAATAAGCAATGGACGCTTAAGAGCAGATGCAAGCTTTTTTGTAAATTCACCATTTGTTACATATCCTGGAGATGCCAGGTTGTATATGCCTTCCATTTTAGATTGCCTGATTATTCTTATAATAGCAGAGATAACATCCTCAATATGTATCCATGGGAACCATTGTTTTCCACTACCTAATTTTGTACCCATAAAGGATTTGAATTTCTTTTCCATTTGCTGAAAAGCTCCACCATTTTTGCCCAATATTGTTCCAAATCTGACTATGGCAACTCTTACTCCATATTCTTTTGCTACAAGGGCTTCCTTTTCCCAGTGCTGGCATATGTGAGATAGAAAATCATTCCCTGTCTCGGACTTTTCATCTACCTCCTGATCGCCTCTATCACCATAGATGCCAACAGCAGATGCATTGATTAAGATTTTTTTCTTTTTACTTCCTTTAAGGCCTTCCACTATATTCCTTGTGGAAAGAATTCTGCTGTTAAATAGTAATTCCTTTATTTCTGGATTCCATCTTTGAAATATATTTACACCAACGAGATTTATTATTACATCGAAATTTTTTATTTGTTCCTGCCATTGGCCCTTTATCATAAAATCAGCTTCTAAATGATCTATTCCTTTTATAGAAAAATTTTTATTACTCCCCCTTCCGCCAATAGTTACCTCATATCCCTCACTGAGCAATTTAGCTGCAAGATCTTTGCCAACAAAACCATAGCCACCGGCAATCAAAACTTTCATAATGCCTCCAAATTTTTTTATTGAATTTTTAGTGTTATAATAAAATAAATGTCAACTCCTTAACTTTATATGGAATAACATACCCCAAATCCCCCTTCTAAAGAGCAAAGGGGATATTGCAAATGGTAATTATTACTGTAATAAAATATAAATTTTTTTTTTAAAAAAGACAATATATAATTTATGGAAATTATTAATTTACTTTTTAGTTCTTTTTTATTCTTTTGTAGCTAAATGATTCTATGATTTTTCTTATAATAATTTATGCTTTTTTGACTTTTATGGCTAAATATATTATATTTAAATTACAAAAAAGATAGCCATGGGGTTATCTCAGAGGTGGGAGGATAAAATGCCAGTTGAAACAGATATTAATGTAACAGCTAATTCTGCGCAGCAATATGTTACCTTTATAATTAACAATGAGATATATGGTATAGAGGTTTTAAGGGTAAAGGAAATTGTAGGGATGACAACTATTACTCCTGTGCCAAATAGCGAAAAATATCTTAAGGGGGTTATAAATCTCAGAGGTCTTGTTGTTCCTGTTATTGATTTGCGTCTTAAGTTTAATCTCCCGGAAAAGGAGTATGATGCCTTTACTGTAATTTTAATTGTAGAGCACAAAAATTCTCTTGTGGGTGTTATTGTGGATTCTGTCTCTGATGTAATTACTGCAAAAGGAAAATTGCAGGATGTTCCTAATTTCCATACAAGCATAGAGAGAGAGGTGCTTAAGGGTGTATTAAATCAGGATAACAATCTCATCATTATCTTAAATCCTGATATAATGCTTACAGCAAAAGATGTTGAATCAATATCTGAATTTGGAGAAGACTCAGCAGTAGATGAAGAAGCTAAAGAAAAATTTTGAGGTATAAATATGAATGTTCACTCTTTCAAAAATAAGCTAATATTATACATTTCCTCTATTGTAGTTTTTCTTCTTGTTGCAACATCTGTAGTTTTTCTTATTGCCACTTATTATTCAATCAATAAAGAGATAAATGAAAAAATGCCCCTCAAGCTTTCTTTTGTCAAGAGTGAGATTGAAAAGAAGTTAAATGATCATGCTGTTATTGTAAGGTCTATTGCATCTCTTGCACAAAGCAATAAAGGCTCTATCTCACGGCAAGTCTATATAGATTTTCTTAGAGATCTGAATAAGGATAATAACTCAAGTTTTGGCTTTGGAGTCTGGTTTGAGCCATATAGGTATAGCCCTACTATTAAATATTTTGGACCTTATGTTTATAAGGATAAGGGAAATATTATTGCAACTCTCGAATATGAGAAGGCATCTTATGATTTTCATAATCAGGATTGGTATAAGACAGGTATAGGCAAAGAGGAAAATACCGTTGCATGGTCTCATCCCTTTTATGATGATGCCACAAAGGTTACAATGGTCTCTGCTGTATCTCCTTTTTATGATGATAATAAAAAGTTTATGGGTGTTGCAAGCGGTGATTTTGATATAGCTGAGCTACAAAAAATGGTAAATAGCCTTAGGGATGAGACCATAGATCTCAAAGGATTTTTGCTTGATAGCGATGGGACATTCATCACTTTTTATGATAATGAATTTATAATGAAGAAAAAAATTACGCAGCATCCAGAAAGTGGCTTTGCTTTGCTTGGGAAGGATATACTTAAAAATAAGAATGGAAGTGGGGAGGCAGAGCTTAATTCCACTCCGATTCTTGTTTACTATTCAACTATAGAACAAACAGGATGGATATTATGCGTTACAGTATCAAAGTCGCTTCTTTATGCACCTGTTAGAAGGCTTGCCTTTGTAACTATTTTGATTCTTATTTTTTCTGTGGTATTAAGCGTTGCAGTGAGCTATTACATCGCAGGCAAGATTTCTAATCCTGTTAAGGCGATGAGCGATTTTGCAGATAAAATTGCAGATGGGGATTTTACAGAGAGAATTGATATAAAGCAAAAAGATGAAATTGGAAATTTAGCCAGAGCTTTAAATACCTCTGCAGATAATCTTGAGGATTTAATATCAAAGATTATAATCTCTGCAGAGAATTTAAATTCTGCAGTTGAAGAGATATCTAAGGGTAATATAAATCTTTCTCAGAGAACTACTGAACAGGCCTCTGCTTTGGAGGAGATTGCAGCAACAATAGAGGAAAACACAGCTACTGTTGAAAAGAACGCAGAGAACTCACAGCACGCAGAAAAGCTTACAAAGGAGGGTGCTGATAAATCCTCCCTTGGCAGCCAGCAGGCAGATATTGCAATAAAGGCAATTAACGCTATTAATGAATCCAGTAAAAAAATTGCAGAGATCATCTCTGTCATAAACGAGATAGCATTCCAGACAAATCTTCTTGCCCTTAATGCAGCAGTGGAAGCAGCGCGTGCAGGAGAACAGGGACGTGGCTTTGCAGTAGTTGCCAGTGAGGTTCGAAATCTTGCACAGAGATCTGGCGCTGCAGCAAAGGAGATAGAGCAGCTAATAAGGGAATCTGTATCCAGGGTTGATGAGGGGACAGAGCTTGTTATAAAAACGGGACAATTTCTTAAGGATATTGCAGAGGCAGCTAAGCTTTCGGCAAATATTATATCAGAGATAGCTGCGGCAAGTGATGAACAGAGAACTGGTATGGAACAGATAAATAAGGCTGTTATGGAACTTGATTCTATGACTCAACAAAATGCAGCATTAGTAGAAGAAACTGCATCAGCAAGTGAGGAGATGGCAAATCAGGCTCAGGAGTTGCTGGCTCTTGTAAGCAGATTTAAAATTAGCAGTGATCACTATGATAAAGATAAATCTATCAAAAAAAGCTTTGCCTTAAGAGTGAATCAGCAGAGGGAGTCTCAGAATAAAAAAGAAGAAGCCTCTCAAAATAAAACCCGGAACTCATACATTGCAGAGAATAAGACTTCTGATGGAAAATCAGAACTCTCGGATATTATGTCAGACGAAGGTTTTGAGAGGTTTTAATCTTAAAGCTCATCAATCCTTTCTGGGTGTGAGTAGATATTGAATCTATCTGTTCGTAAAAATCCTATAAGAGTAATTCCTGCATCTGCTGCAGCATCAATTGCAGCAGAGGTGGGAGCTGAAACTCCAGCAATAATGAGAGCTCCTGTTCTGTAGGATTTCTTTATCATCTCAAAACTTAATCTTGAGGAAAGCATAACTATTGCAATATCTTGAATTCTGCCAATAAGTAAGGCTTTACCAGTTATTTTATCCAGAGCGTTGTGTCTACCTGTGTCTTCGGCAAAGGATATGAGAGTGCCATTTTTATCAAAGGCAGCAGCACAATGAGTCCCTCCTGTAATTTCAAAAAGTTTTTGATTCTCAAAAAAATTATTCTGTATTTTAAAGAGCTCATCTGGTTTAATTTTGAATGTTTCGTGTCTGTATGCCGGTGCAGGAAGAGACCATGGAGATGTAGCTCCAGAGGAAGATGTGATTGTCTTTGCTGAGAATTTATCTTTTTGCGGCAGTAAAATCTCTATAAGGTCCGAGGAACTGTTTATATCTGTAATCTCATGGAGCGAAGATATAATCCCTTCATTGTAAAGCAAACCAATGGAAAGAGCCTCATCGCTTCCTGGAAGCCTCATGCAATAGTATGCTATTTTACCATTTATTTTTATGGTTAATGGACTTTCATTTATTACATCATCTTCTTCTTGAGTAAAGAGCCCTTTTTTGTATCGAATAATTTTTCTTTTTAGTATCTCCATGAAGTTTTATCCTGTTGAGAATTTTTTCCATCCCCTTAGCAAAAGTTCCTCCTCTGTTAAAAAAGAATATGCTGAAAAATAGTCTTTTATATTCAATAGAAACCCTGGAGTCAAAGAGATAGTATCCTTTTCTTTTTTTATGGAGTCTATAAATTTTAAAATATCATCAGGGTTAATATCACCTTTGAAGTTTTTGCATGTTAAGTAAAGAAATAAAAAAATTGGCTCATAAATCTCTGCAGAGGCGGCAATTTTAAATTCAAAGGGATCAGGTATATTTAAGACTGCTGTAAAAAAGTCATAAGAAATAAAGGGATATATTTTTGAGGGGATAGTAAAAACATCCAGGCCTATTTTTTTCGAAAATTCTATAGAGATTTCCTTGGTGGAAAGCTCATCAAATATTGCAGAGGTAAAGCGCTTTCCGTCACTTTCAATGGTTTCTTCTTCCTTTAGCTTGATTTGTTTAAAATTATCGCTTCCTTTATGTATAGGTATAAGAAGTGATTTGAAATAGAGCTTGTCTGTGCTATAAGAAGGATAGTGGAGAGAGTCTCCCTTCTGGATAATTCTGCTGCCTCTGCTGCTTTGCTTAAAATTTATACGCAAGAGGTGAATGAAGTCAATGATTTTACCCTCTATTCTTTTTATAAAATGCAGAGAGTGTTGCTCATAGGACGGAAACCTCTTTGAGGAGAATTCATGGCCTTTCAAAAACTCTGGTATAAGATTGATTATTATTGATGAAAGTCTTAGGTATTCTTCTTTAGTTATTTCAGACACTGCAAGGGATGGGATTTCTATTTCGTTATTGAATCTATAGAATTCACTCAGTGTGTCGTCTAAATATATTCCCTCTATGAGATTAGAGTCAGATTCATGGCTTGTTATTAGATCATTGATTTGTTTTTCTATAGAATCCATGATAACATCATATCAAACCTCTTGAAAAAAATCAACAATTTATATATCTGTTCAAGGAATACTTGACAAGGAGACGGCTTTTTGTTATGTATTTACATATAGATTTTATCTGGATTTTTATTTCTGGGAAAAACTCTTAGTCAAGAGAATAATTATGAACGGAACACTGATAAATGTAGGGGTAGCTCAGGTAAAGACAGGGGAAAATCCTGCTGTTTTGCGGACAATCCTCGGTAGTTGTGTTGGTATATGCATATACGACAGAATGAAAAAGATAGGCGGCCTTGCTCATATATTGTTGCCCACAGACACCTCTGGAGGTTCAAATCCAGAGAAGTTCGCAGATACTGCTATTCCTTTGCTGGTTCAAATGCTTATAAAACAGGGAGCAAAAAAAGAGTTCATGTCTGCAAAGATTGCAGGTGGTGCTTCAATGTTTAAATTTGATGCAAATGTTGCCTTGGGACAAATTGGTGATAGAAATATAGAAGAAACAAAAAAGGCTCTACAAAAACTTCAGATTCCAATTCTGGAAGAGGATGTAGGAGGTAATGCCGGTAGAGTTATTGATTTTTTTCTTGAAGACGGGCGCTTGAAGGTTAAGGCTTCTGGCCAGGAAAAAATATATTATAAAGTTTAATTTCCGGGGTATATTAATGCAGGCACATATAAAACAGCGAATAGAGAGTACAATAAATAATATAGCAGCTCTTCCCACTATGCCAGAGGTGGCTACTAAGATACTTAATATGGTAAATGATCCAGAGGTTTCCTTTAAGGCTGTAGCTGAGGAATTGGCCAAGGATCAATCAATGACCACTAATGTTTTGAAGCTATGTAACTCTGCATACTTTAGTAAAGGGAAAGAGATTACCTCTATAGAGAGAGCCATAGTGACTCTGGGAATTAAAGAGCTTACAAATATTGTGATGGTTATTGCAGCCAAGCCGATACTTGATAAATATGTAATTGGCTATGACCTTGGTAAAGGAGAGTTATGGAAGCAGGGTCTACTTGTGGGTATTTTATCAAAACAAATAGCGCTTCTTAAAAATCGTAAGGATATTGCAGATGTAGTTTTTACTGGTGGAATAATTCATAATGTTGGAAAGACTGTCATTGCAATCTTTGTTCAAAATACCTATAACGATATACTGGAAGAGGTTCGTAAAAACAATATAACCTTTACAGAAGCTGAAAAAAATGTTATGGGATATAGTCATCAGGAAATCAGCGAGAAGATTCTTGAGAAGTGGAATTTCCCGGCAGTGTTGCGAGCTATTGTTCGATATTATGCAGAACCAGAAAATGCTCCAGCTGAATTCAAAACAGAAGTCTCCATTGTTCATATAGCTCATTCCATAGGTATTATGGCAGGTATTGGGATAGGAAGTGATGGTCTATATCATCAGTTGAGTAAGCTTGCCATTGATAATTTGAAGATGGATAACCAGGAGCTTGAGGAGCTTTTTACAAAGATCCCAGAAATTACAAAGCAGGCTATGGCCATAGGGTGAGAATAAAGTATTAAATAGTCTCTTTGAGTTTGAAGATGCCAATTAGTGCAGAGATTTTTGCTTTTATAGAGACAAGAAGCCCCGGAAGGTGGCTTTTGCATATATAACTTTTTTCAAAACATTCTCTGAATTTCCCCTGTTTTTAAGATTCAGTTCTATAGAAGGTCTCCCCTTTTTCAAAAGATAAAAATTGAAAAAAAATGATTTTGTTGTTGATTAATTTTTATTTAAATTTTAAATGAATATTTAAACAAATTATTCATTTATTTATTTAAGCCATGAGAAAGAAAGAAAGCACAGAAAAAATCTTTTCAGCCTCTTTGCGGGTATTTGCAACCTATGGTTATAAAAAGACCACTGTAGAGGATATTGCAAGAGAGCTCAATATGACAAAGGGGAATCTTTACCTTTATGTTAAAGATAAAGAGGATCTCTATCGCAAAACAGTGGAGTTTGCTCTTTTACGCTGGCAGGACTATGTCCGTGGGGCAATAGAGGACAAAGCTGATCCAAGGGATAAATTTCTCATTATGTGCCATAAGGCAGTGGAGTATCTCTCTATTGATGATGATTTTCGCAGTATTTTAATTCATGATCCAGAGATATTCCCTATGTTTACTGATAATGATCCCTATGAAAAAATTAATAATAATTCAGTCAATATGATAAAGAAGATATTAAAAGATGGTATTGCGAAAGGTGTTTTCCGACCTGTGGGTATAACTGCAATGTCAAAGGCGATTTTTTCTATTTATAAGATGTTTATTATCCGTATGTATATTCGCAGTGAGGAATCACATGTTCGCTCTATGTTTGAGCAGACGCTGGATCTCATTACCAATGGATTGTTCAAACAGTAGCATAAGCAGTAGCATAAAATATTTTTATATCTAAGGAGGGGGATATGTCACAGGAATTAATTTATCTAACGCCTCAGTGGCGAGATGAAGCAGAGAGGAGACTAAAGGAGAGTCTTACTCCGGAAAAAATGAATTTTATAACTTCATCTATGTCTAATATCTATCTAAATTGTCCTGGAGGAGGGAGTAAGTTTCTCTTTTTCAAGTTTGTTGATGGAAAATTGGATTCACTGCAGGTAGGGGAGGGAGAGCCACCAGAAGCTGAGTTTAAGATCACAGGGGACTATGAAACATTTGCAAAGATCTCACGGGCAGAGCTGGGCTCTCAAAAGGCCCTTATGACAGGGAAATTAAAATTAAAAGGGAGCATGGTAAGGGCCCTAAAGCTGGCTGCCATTGCAGATAGGTTGAATAAGGTATTATCTGAGATACCTGCAAAATACTAAACCTTTCGCTTATTCCATAAAAATATGAGGTAATTACTATGACATCACGTTTAGAAAATAAAGGCCCATTTTTTATAGACTTCCCTGCAAGGATAAAGGCTATCCAGGAGGAAATGGCAAAGGAAAAAATAGATGTATACCTTGGATCTCGCCTCAGAACCTTATCCTGGACTTTAGATGCTTTTTGCCCATGGAGAAGTTTTGTTGTTATACCAGCAGAAGGTATGCCTGCAGCCTTTACCTTTGTAATTGATGCTGCACGTATTGCAGATGAATCATGGATTGATGAGGATCATGTTTTTGGTTTTGTTCCAATGGGTGGTCAGGATCAGATTGAGCTTATTTCCGATTATATCAGAGATATTTTAAAAAACAGGAAAGGGAGAGTTGGCATAGAAAGCGGAATGTCTAATTATCTTCCTGAAGGCAACCTCACACATTATGAATATGAACGCTTTAAAGAAGCCTTACCTGATGTTGACTTTGTAAATTCATACACGATCATAGATAAGCTATCAATGATCAAGGATGAGGGGACTATTAACAGGTTCAGGGAAGCATCACGTATTGTGGATGTGGGCCATAAAGCTGTTTATGAGGCAATACAAAAGGGCGGATGGAAGGGTATGACAGAAACTGAGATTGCAGGGCTGGCTGCTTATGCTATGAGGAAGGAAGGCAGTGAATGGGAATGGAGCTATACAGGTGGTAATGAAATAGCGTGCGGATACAGAACAGGTCTTGCAGGTGGGGCCTGCACTCCTGCTACACGCAAAAAATTGCAGGCAGGTGAGCCTTTAATGGTTGATATTCACGCCATGTTTATGCTTGGACTGGGGGATCATTCTCACAATTATCTAATTGCACCTGTAAGTGACAGGCAACTCTGGCATGCACAGAATTTTCTTGATATTGTGAATCTTACTCTTAAAACATATAAGGCAGGTGTTACTCCTTCGTCTCTGGCTGAGGAGATGATGGCTTTTGCAGAGGAGAGAGGCTTTGCTGATTACATGGTGCCTGGCTTTGAGCATGGTATAGGGATGATGGGTGATGAATGGCGTATCGGAATAAATGATGGGCCATTTCCTTTCTGGACAAATCCCGATCACATATACCAGGAAAATGAATTAATAATATGTGCCATACAGTATGCCTGCCCCGATGAGAATATAGGTTTTAGATATGAAAATCCCATAGTAATTCAAAAAAATGGCTGTGAGCCTTTATCAAAGTATCCTCTCACAGTTGATGAGATTGAATAATAAGGCATCTGTTATAGTTTTTTAATTATAAAGGGCTAATTTTTATAGATTAGCCCTTTATTTTAAAATTCCAGATGTTTTGTAAATATTATGTCTATTAAAGTTTATTGTTAAGTTACATATACTTTTTTATCTCCCTTTGCATATCCCGTTTCATATCTCGGTCCTGGATTGTTTTGCGTTTGTCGTGTATATTTTTGCCCTTTGCAAGGCCAAGCTCAAGCTTTACTTTGCCATTTTTTATGTAAAGTCTCAGTGGCACAAGAGTAAATCCCCTCTCTGCAAGTTTTCCTGTGAGCCTTTTTATCTCCTGTTTGTGTAAGAGAAGTTTTCTTTCCCTCAATGGGTCGTGGTTAAAGAAATTCCCCTTATCATAATGAGATATATTCATACCTACAATAAAGACTTCGCCATTTTTTATTTTAGCGTATGATTCCTGGATGCTTACCTTTTTTTGTCTTATGGACTTTACCTCTGTGCCTTTAAGAACAATCCCTGCCTCAAAGGTATCTAAAATTTCGTATTCAAAACGCGCTTTTTTATTTTTAACTATTTCAATAATATCATCAGCCATTTTTTGCAAATCCTTAGTTACAGAGAAATTTTTTCAAAAACACTTTTAATTGATTAAAATATTGATTGAGGATTTTAAAGTCAATTTAAAAAAATCTATGGATATAATATTGAGGAATTTATATCTTCTGCTATATTTTTATAGCAGAAGATATTGTAGATTAAAGAGCTTTTGATGTTATTCTGTTTAATCTTGCCACAAAGCCATTTGGATCCTTAAGCTCAAGACCTTCCACAAGCATTGCCTGTTCAAGAAGTAAGAGGCTTACATCATTTATAAGGGAATCATCTGTTGTATTTTCCAGTTTTTTGATTATTTCATGTTCTGGATTTATGAGGAGCACTGGTTTGAATTCAGGCAATCCACTTTGCCCCATCATCTTCAGTATTGTTTGCATCTGAGCTGTGGGATCATTTTCATCTGCCACAATACAGCTTGGAGATGAGCTTAGCCTTGTGCTTGCAAGGACATTTTTTACCCTATCGCCAAGTTGTTCTTTGATTTTATTTATCAAAGGTTCGATCTTTTTTTCTTTTTCTTTGTCCTCATTATTTTTTAGATCATCTTCAGAGTCTGTTCTGTTAACTGACTTTAGCTCATAATCTTTGTATTTTGGCACAGTGCTTATGACAATTTCATCAATCTCATCATCAAGAATCAGGACTTCAATGTCTTTTTCTTTGTATATCTCAAGGAGAGGAGAGTTTCGCAGAAGCTGCTCTTTACCTCCAGTAATATAATATATTGCGCTTTGCTCAGGCTTCATTCTATCTACGTATTCTGAGAGTGTAGTGTAATCCTCAGCCTTTGTTGATTTATATTGCACCAGTTCGAGGAGTTTTTCTCTATTTTCAAAATCCTGATAAAGCCCCTCTTTCATTGGGATACCAAACTCTTTCCAGAATATGTTGTATTTGAATCTGTCTCTGTTTTTTAGGGATTCAAGCTCGCTCAGTATCTTTTTCACAGAGGAGGATTTGATCTTTGCCATAACCTTATTTTGCTGGAGAATTTCTCTGCTTACATTGAGAGGTAGATCCTCTGAGTCAATTATACCACGCACAAATCTAAGATAGGTTGGCATGAGCTCTTTTGAGTCATCTGTGATGAATACGCGTTTGATATAAAGTTTGACTCCAGCCTGATAATCCACTCTGAAAAGGTCCATAGGAGCTTTTGCAGGTATATAAAAGAGAGTGGTATAATCCAGAGTCCCCTCAGCCTGAGTGTGAATATAAAGAAGTGGATCCTCAAGATCATAGGAGATCTGTCTATAAAATTCAAGGTAGTCTTCTTCTTTTAATTCGCTTTTTGGCCTTTTCCATATTGCAGAGGCAGAGTTTATCTGTTCAACCTTTGGCTCTCTGATTTCTTTTTTATTGTCCCCTTCACCTTCGTATTTGATCTCCTCATAATGCAGATAAATAGGGAAGGGAACATGATTTGAGTATTTTCTTATTATAGACTGGATTGTCCATCTGTTTGCATATTCTTCGCCTTCTCTGTTTAGGTGGACAGTTACAGTTGTTCCGTGGGAATCCCTTTCTGCAGGCTCAATGGTATATTCTTCTTTCCCATCACTTACCCATTTCCATGCAGAATCCTCCCCAGCTTTTTTGGATATCACTTCAACTTTGTCTGCAACCATGAAGGCTGAATAAAATCCAACGCCAAATTGGCCAATGAGATTTGAGTCCTTTTTGGCATCACCTGTCATTTTTTCAACAAAGTTTCGTGTGCCAGAGCGTGCTATTGTGCCAAGATTTTCGTCAAGGTCTTGCTCGTTCATTCCTATTCCGTTATCACTTATGGAAAGTGTTTTTTCTGTAAAATTAAAGGAAATATCTATTCTTGGATCAAATTTGAGAGATTTATATTTTTCGTCAGTCAGGTTGAGGAATTTGAGCTTGTCAAGGGCATCAGAGGCATTTGATACAAGCTCTCGCAAAAATATCTCTTTATGAGAATAAAGAGAATGAATAATCAGATGCAATAATTTACTCACTTCAGTTTGAAAGTGCTTTTTGCTCATTTCCAGTACTCCTTTTATTTTAAAAATTATTTTAAGATAAAATTGCTGAATTTTAAGAGGTTACATAATATGTATAAATAAGCCAAAAAATGTGTCAAAAAAATCAAGAAAATTTTTATTGAAAAAGCTGCATTTGAAGGTAGCGAGCTATTCCTGATTCACTATAAAATTTTTCAAAACTGCGCTGGCAGCTTTTGACATTTCAGAAAACTTCATTGTGCTATAATAAATTTTCCCATTTTCTACAGTTCTTGAGGCCACGAGATAGCTTGCAATTTTAAATGAAAAGTCTGGAATATCAAAAAGTATTGTGTATTTTGCATTGTAGCTTAAAACAGCGTCAGTTCTTATCTCACATTCAAGTTCATTCAGTCTAAAAATTGTCCCTTCTATCTTTTCTTCCTGTTCTTCTTCAGTAAATTTTTCTGGAATAATTACGGCTGGTATCATAACGTTTATATATTGGTGACGGAATTCCCTTATCCTCTTTAAATTATCTGTCATTGCAATGAGTATATTATCCTCTTCTATGCCCTTGCAGGTAGTTTCTGCAAGGTATTCGCCATCATTTACTCTTATAATTGTAATTTTTAGAGCCATTCCTTCTTTGAAATTTTTGAAGTCTTTTTTGTTTGAGATGAGTTTCACAGCAAGGA
>MWCI01000025.1 GCA_002069965.1 Spirochaetes bacterium ADurb.Bin218
TATAATTATTTGCCACAATAACAGGAGCCTTTGCAATTATGTTTATACACTGCTCTGTAATCTTAGAAAAATCTCTTGTATCTGGATCCTTATCACATCTGCTCAGGTGCGATATTACACTATGGAGAGCATACATTTGATTGTAATTTTCCACCTCACCTATTATTATACTCCTCTCCATATTGGAAAGCTTGGATCTCCTATGAAGCTCATTGCTAAAGATTTCAAGATCTGACTTTGTAGGCAAAACATTTGTCAGTAACAAATAGACCACCTCTTCAAATCCAAAGCGCTTGTTTTTTTCGTTAAAGTCTATTATCTCCTCAACATCATATCCACAATAATACAGCTTGCCATCTATGGGCTTTTTTATCTTTTTCGAAGGATCTTTTTCATCAGGAACTATCTCATATCCAATTACCCTTCCCTTTGTTGTAATGCCAACAACAACACCTGTTCCATCCTGATTTCTTAAGCCTAATTTTATATCCTTTTCTTTTATTATTTCAGGAGATATATAATCGTGCTCCAGTGTTAATTTTTCGATCTTTTTTAAAATTTTGTCCATAGGCATCCTCATTTTGCTTTTATAAAAAATCATCCCAGAATAAAATTATTAAATCAATCAAATGACATTAAAGATAAACTGTAAAATTCTGAAGAGACAATTAAAATAGGGATGATTAATTAACTTATAGTGTCCATTTAATGTAAATAATATGTCAAGAAAATAATTTTATTCATGAAAATTCACAAGGGGGTTTCAAGCCAGAAAGCACACCATTCATCATCAGTTAAAGATTCTTTGATATTAAACCCATGATATAAAAAAAGCTTTTCCATATCCCCCTTCCAGAGGATCGATATTCCGCTTAAAAGAAGATGGCCCCCTGGCATTACCAAGTCTTTGAGTTTTTCTATATTGTCTTCGATTATTCTGGAAAGTAAATTTGCAGTGATGACTTTGTATTTTCTCTCTGTAGAAAAGTTATAGAGATCTGCAACAAAGGGTATAAGATTATCTATTCCATTTAATTTAAGATTTTTTTTAGCCTTTTCCACTGCTGCCCCATCATAGTCAAAGAGTTCTATATCTCGAAGCCCCAGGAGCCATGAAACAATTGCAAGGATTCCAGATCCAGTGCCAACATCAAGCATGGAGTGTTCCGTCCCAATTTCACAAAAAAGTTTGGTAAGCATTTTTGAGCACATCCTTGTAGTTGGATGATGCCCATCGCCAAAGGCATCAAAAGGATCAATGTAAATTATATACTTATAAGGAGTAGCTGGAAGAGCTTTCCCCTCTGGCAAAACATATATATCAGGAGTTAACTCACAACCATTGTATTGCAATGCCCACTTTGCAGACCAATTCTCTTCAATAAGGGAGGAAGACAATAAAATCAAATCACCAGTGACCTGTGGTAGAAATTCACTGCTGGAGTAGACTTTTAGATATACAGAGAAATTTTCATACTCAAAAAAGTATGCAATAATTTCACCATTTTTAAGGAGTCTCTGACAAAGCGTTTCCAGCTTTTTAAGATGAGACTTTTTTATTTCAAAAACATGTTCAAACATAGAAAACTTGGCAGTTCCACAATAGGCCCCTGTCCAAATAAGTCAAGAAATAAGTTTTATAATATAGATAAAGTGAAGGGGGGCAAGCATAAATTTAGCCAGCAATCCAGTAACACAGCGATATTTTCTATATTTGTTAAAAAACAGGAAAATTCTCCCACCCTACTATAGTATAACTGAGCAGTAATATAAATGAGGATCATCAGAAACAGTTCTATCTGTAATTGAAGGATGATATTTCCCTTTACCCTCTATTTAACACTACAGCGATAGTTCTGTGAGAGATGAGTCGCTTCAGGTCAAAATCCCCTATTAGCGGGGAAGTGAAACAAACCCTTCCAATAGCTTAGCCAATTTCTGTCTCCTTGAATCAGATACTATATCATAGCTCACTACTGTAAGCATATAGCTCTCCATAGATAAATGGCCGATAATTGGACATAAGCCCTCCTAAAACTTAAAATTTAATTCCCAAGGATTTCTCCTTAAGAATAAAAATAATAAAAGTTTTAGAAAAAACTAAACTTTTTTTTAGTAGTTTTCAAAGAACAACAAATTTTTTTCCATTTTTAACTTTCTTAAGTCAAAAGCACCTTCATTTATCCTTAATCTCAAGCTTTACCCACTTTATTATCAAACCATTTTCCCTTTGACAAACTTTCAAGCTCACCTGTTGCCTCTGCACCATGCCTTATGGGATAATTGGGCCTGAATACTCCAATCCCTGCAGAAATATGGAAGATATCATTAAAACATGTAAACTTAGAAAATTTATTGTGAATTTCTATAGAAAAATCTATTAAATCCTTCCAGTTGCCAACTGCGAAGAGATCATCTCCTCCTGAATATGTTATGTATATGTTATGCTCTTCTGCTATGTAATTTATGCACCACAAAAAGAAGTTATTCATGCTTCTACTTAAGGTTGCAAAGCGCGAAATAGTCTTTGCCACTGCAGATGATTTACTATATCAACAAAATCTATTGTTTGTAAAGTTTTACCTTCTTTCTTGAGCCTGCATGGAGTCAAAAATTCTATTTCAACTATATTAGATACTTTTTGATATTCAAGGGAAACTGGCAAAAAATTTCCATTTTCATAGGTCAGTTCCTCTAAGTTATAATTACGGCCATCTACTACATTAGTAATGTGACATAGGCTAAATTTACCTCTATGTTTTCCAAGGCCTTTTGCTCCGAGCTTTTCAATAGAAAAAACAATATGAGGTAAATATTTGATAGCACTGCCTACTATGGTTATGGAAAATGCAAAATTTTCTCCTGCCTTGAGGCTTATAGGTCCATTAAACAATGGAGTTATTGCAAAGGGATGAGGATAGTGAGTTGCTTTTTTCATATTGGAAAGATTCTGCAGCGAGACACTTTCAAAAACTCTTGCATAGGGACATGTCTCTGCCAGAAGGCAATCCCTGCAGATTGACTTCTTTTTACCCATGACGCAAAAAGTATGCTTCATGGACATACCCATGCCACCACGCAAAGCAATGGAAGGATATTTTTCCAAAAGCAGTTCGGTCTCTACCTTAAAATTTAAGCAGAAGCTAAATAATTCCATAATTTTCTTAAGTGATAAAAAGTTATGCACTTAAGTTTTTTTATCTTCAACCTCACCAGCCCCTTGCGTGATGATACTAAGCTCAAAAATCACATTGAGCTACCACCCATTGAAATAAATCCTTAAAACTTTTCCAATACCAATAATCATATTTAAATCTATTGACATTAAGCAATAAATCTTTAATAATAAATCAATTATCTCAGAGGAGGCATTGAAAATAGTATTTATCATCAATGATTATTCCTAATATAATTTTTAGTGTAAAATCAAGAAAATATTATCCCAGCCAAAAGCGGTGAAGATAATAGAGTATTTTTATTTTAAAAGAATTTAAGGAACATGCATGTTAAGTGACATAGAATTACAACTTTTAAAAAGACATTTTGAGATCCAAGGGTGGGATATCTCAAAACAAGAGGCTTTAAAAAACTCATCTGTTTTTGTTGCAGGTGCAGGAGGTCTTGGCAGTCCTGTACTTTTTTATCTTGCAGCAGCAGGTATTGGCAATATAAAATTTTGTGATAGAGATGTTGTTGATCTATCAAATCTCAACAGGCAAATACTCTACACAATATCAGATTCCGGGAAGCCCAAAGCTCACATTGCAAGAGAGAGACTCTTACAATTGAACAGCTTTGCAAAGATCCAATCACTAAAAGGAGAGATAAATGAATCTCTCTTTGAAGATGAGCACTTTGACCTTATAATTGACTGCGTTGATAATTTTGAAACACGTCACCTATTAAATAAAATCTCTATAAAGAAAAATATACCTTTACTTCATGCTGGGGTAACTGAATTTTATTGTCAGGTAACACTACTTATTCCAGGACAAACCCCATGCCTTGCCTGCTTTCTTCCAGAGGGGACAAAAAATTCTGGCAAAGGGATTATTGGTGCAATGGCGGGGATTGCAGGGTCGATTCAGGCTCTTGAGGCTATAAAATTCTTATCCAAAACAGGAGAATCTCTTGTTGGTAAAATTCTTTTTGTTGACATGAAGAATATTTCTTTTAACACAATGAATATCAAAGTCAATCCAAAATGTAAAATATGTTCTCATTTAGCGAGGTAAAAAATGTTTAGAAAATCAAGAATTATTATGGCTGTGGCTCTACTGCTATTAATTTTTGGACTATTTATTTATTTCAAATACTTCTTCAGCTATGAGCAGAGGAATATAACTTTACGAAAGATCGAAACCATCACAGGTCAAAATCTTACTGTAACTGTATTTGGATATGACGGCCGCATAATAAAAAGATGGACCAATGTGAAGAAAATAACAAGCTTCCAGGATGGACGCAATTACTCCTTCTTTTATACAAAGGATGGCAAATACGTCCAGATCCCTGACTCTGTGTGGTATATAGCAGAAGAGGAGTAATTTGAAAAGCATCCCTGTTTCTGCTCTAAAAGGCGTTGGCCCTGCAAGAGCCTCTGTTTTAAAAAGCGAGGCAGATATTGAAACTGTGGAGGATCTTCTCTATTACATACCACGTCGCTATCTGGACAGAAGCAACACAAAGAGAATCATTGACGTTTTTGATGGAGAGGAGGTCACAGTATTTGGACGGGTTTTGTCTGTTACATTTGTCAATGCAAAGAAAAACTTCCTTGAGGTAAAAATATCTGATGGAACTGATAGCCTTTCTGGAATATTTTTTGGAGGAATAAATTTTTTTAAAAAGATATTTGAGGAAAAGGATCTGGTTGTTTTCTCCGGCAAGGTCAACATAAACAGAAAAAAGCAGATTGTCCACCCTGAATTTGATTTTTTTGAACAGGAAGTGAAAACATCAGAGCTTCTCAATACAGGGAGAATTATACCCTTATACAAATCTTCAATGAATCTAAAAAAATATGGCCTTGACTCACGGGCTTTACGAAGGCTTATTCACTCTGCATTACAGGAATACTCACCCCTGATAGAAGAACCAATTGACACCAATATTTTGCAAAAACATAATCTGCCAGATTTAAAAACTGCCATAAGAGGTGTGCACTTCCCCGAATCCCAGGAACAGGCAGAATTGTGCAGAAAGCGCCTTGCTTTTAATGAAATATTCTTTATGCAATCTTTTCTACAAATAAATAAATTATTATCAAAATTAAAGAGCCATAAAAAAACTACAAGTCCTGAACTTTCACTTTTTAATGAATTTATCAACAAGCTGCCCTATAGCCTCACCTCTGATCAAAAGAAGGCAATAGAGGATATAAAAAATGACATTTTTTCCTCTGCTCCAATGAATAGGCTTTTGCAAGGAGATGTTGGTTGCGGAAAGACTGCTGTTGCCCTTGCCACTGCAATGTTTCATATTGAGATGAATAATCAGGTTGCAATAATGGCACCCACAGAGATTCTTGCACGGCAGCATTTCAACAATGCAGAAAAATTTCTGCCAGATTCAATTCGCTGCGCTTTGCTTACAAGCTCCACACCATCAAAGGAAAAGAAAGAAATTCTGGAGTCTCTAAACTCAGGTGAAATAAAGCTCATCATTGGAACGCATGCGCTGCTGCAATCCAATGTAGTATTTAAAAATTTGGGATACATAATAATTGATGAGCAACATCGCTTTGGGGTTGAACAACGAGCAAAACTCAGACTAAAAGGAGAAAATACTGATCTTCTTATAATGACTGCAACCCCAATTCCCAGATCACTTTCCATGACTCTATATGGCGATATGGATGTTACGATAATAAAAGAAAAGCCAGGCAACAGACAGGAGATAACTACCCTTGCCTTTCCAGATAGTAGACTGCCTGCTGTTTATAATTCTTTGAGAAAATATATAGATCAGGGTCGACAGATCTATTATATTCTACCTCTAATAGAGGAGTCAGAAAAGATAGATCTAAAATCTGCTATAGAAACTTTCTATCACTTAAGCTCAAAGGTATTCCCAGATAAGCGAGTTGCTATTCTTCACGGTAAGATGTCTCAAAAGGAAAAAGATGAAATCATGGAGGCCTTTCGTGAGGGTTTTATAGATTTGCTTGTATCTACAACTGTTGTTGAGGTAGGAGTTGATGTGGCAAACGCCAATGTCATGGTGATTGAGCATGCAGAGCGTTTTGGACTTGCGCAACTCCACCAGCTTAGAGGAAGAGTTGGACGCGGTGAACATAAATCTTTTTGTGTGCTTATACACAAAGAAAATTTATCCGAAGATGCTGCACAGAGGATAAAGATAATGACAGAAACATCAGACGGCTTTCTTATATCCGAAAAGGATTTGCTCCTCCGTGGAAGTGGAGAGCTTATTGGCACAAGACAGCATGGTTTTTTTGAATTTGAATTTACAGATCCATCCCAGGATATAAACTTAATCATAGCTGCAAGGGATGAGGCTCGTCTTTTTGTCCAGACACTGGATATAACAGATGAATTTTCTTTGAAAGATTTTTTTGCAAGCAACAAGATTATTAAAAACTTAAGGGCAAAGAGGTTATTTCAAATACTTGCATAATTTAAATCCCTGCTTGTATGCAGGGATTTAAATTTTTTAATTTATTTTAATATCTTCCTCTGAGTCAACTACCTCATCAACATTTGTGCCTTTTGCTGCTGCAACAGGAGGGAGTTCCTGCCCTGCCATGATTAGTTTAATCTCCTCAGCATCCAAGGTTTCTCTCTCAATAAGATTCTTTGCCATAGCCTCAAACTTATCCATATTTTCTATAAGCTTGCGCCTTGCCTCTGAAAGACAGTATTGAATTATACTGTTTACCTCTTCATCTATTAAACGAGCTGTTGATTCACTGTAATCCTGATGGCGTGATATTTCTCGTCCAAGGAATATCTGCTCATTCTTTTGTCCATAAGCCACAGGACCAAGCTTTTCACTCATTCCCCATTCTGTTACCATCTTCCTTGCTATATCTGATGCTCGAGCTATGTCATTACTTGAGCCAGTAGTTACATCACCAAACTTAATCTGTTCCGCCAGATGGCCACCAAAAAGAATCTGTATCTGATTTAGCCAGTGCTGACGTGAATGAATATGCTTCTCCTCAGCAGGCAACTGCATTGTAAGCCCGAGAGCTCTTCCCCTTGGTATAATTGTTATTTTGTGGACAGGATCGTTTCCTGATACAAGCCCAAGTATTGCATGACCTGCTTCATGATAGGCAATGACTTCCTTTTCTGAGTCAGATATAAGCATTGAACGCCTCTCTGGCCCCATAAGAACCTTGTCTTTAGCCTCTTCCATCTCCTGCATGCCAACACGCTTTTTATTTTTTCTTGCAGTAAGAAGTGCAGCCTCATTTACAAGATTTGCAAGATCTGCCCCTGTAAATCCTGGAGTTCCCCTTGCAATAACCTTGAGATCTACATCTCTTGCCAGAGGAATCTTGCGAGTGTGAACTGCCAGTATTTTTTCTCTGCCCTTGATATCTGGAGTATCAACAACTACCTGCCTGTCAAATCTTCCTGGTCTAAGCAATGCAGGATCAAGGACATCTGGTCTGTTTGTTGCTGCAATTATTATTACTCCCTCATTTGTCTCAAAGCCATCCATTTCTACAAGTAATTGGTTAAGTGTCTGCTCTCTCTCGTCATGACCTCCACCAAGACCTGCACCTCTAAGTCGCCCAACAGCATCGATCTCATCTATAAATATTATACATGGAGCATTTTTCTTGCCTTGTTCAAAAAGATCTCTCACCCTTGAAGCACCAACTCCTACAAACATCTCAACAAAGTCAGATCCGCTTATTGAGAAGAAAGGCACTCCAGCCTCACCTGCAATTGCCCTTGCAAGCAAAGTCTTACCTGTTCCCGGAGGGCCAACAAGCAACACACCTTTAGGAATCTTTGCACCAATGCTAACAAACTTTTTTGGCTCCTTTAGAAATTCGACGACCTCCTTAAGTTCCTCCTTTGCCTCATCAGCTCCTGCGACGTCATTGAAATTTACCTTATTCTTTAAATCAGGATTAAGCCTTGCTCTGCTTTTACCAAAGGCAAGAGCCTTATTACCTGCGCCCTGAATCTGTCGAAACATTAAAAACCAGATTATTATAAAAAATATCAACCATGGAAGAAAACTCAGCAATCCTTTGAGGAAAAACTTATCGTCTTCATCAACACCTTCAACCAGAACATTATTGGCTATCAAAACCTTCAAAAGTTCAGGATCCTCATAGGGGATTACGCTAACAAAGTCAAAATTATCACCGCCAAAGGATTGAATTGGTTTACCTTCTGCTGATTTATATCTCCCATATATTTTGCGATTTTCTATCTTGACCTTAGCAACCTCTCCGTTTTTTATCTTTTCAATAAAAACAGTATAATCGAGGTTAACCCTACCTGCACCTTGATCATTGAGTTTGAACATAGTCATTATTATCAATGCAATTAGCAGGAAGAAGGCTATTTGTTTTGCAGTTTTATTCATCAATTACTCCTAAAAAAATCTTATGATCTATATACTTTGAGTCTTTTATAGTTAGTCTTTAAAATAAAATTTATAAATTAAATCAGAATCACTTTTTACCCAAAAGTTACAAGAGACCCTGTTTTCTACCTCTGTGATAGCTGAAGGAATATAAGCTGCTATTTCTCTGCCCACTATTATAAGAGGTATTCTTTCTTTGATTTTAATGTCAAGTTTCTTTTCGATCATCAAATCCTTAATTTTTTTTGTTCCAGATTCAAGAAGTATTCTATCTCCATCACGCCTATTCCTAAGGGTTATAGATTTCTCAGAATCAGGCAAAGCCATAAAAATTAAATCCTTTCTGCCTTTATTTTGAATAAAATCATTAAAATCTGTCTTTTCAAAATAAAAATATCTCTTAATCTCTGTTATAAAAATATTTCCGTTATTGAAAAGAGAAATATCGTATTCCCACTTATGAAAATTTTCCACCTGAGAGTTGTTTTCTATAACAATACATTTCTTCTCTTTATAAAGAGATTTTCTTATAATAAAATCATTATTCTGATAAAGCAAGATATTTGTTTTTGGCAGATTATATCTCTTTAAAATTTCATCAAAGATAGACTGCTTGAATTTAAATCCATATCTCCTATAAATCTCTCTCCCAAGTTTATACTTAATTAGAGCACTGTCATTCTTAAAAGTATCTGTTAATATGTAAAGAGAATTATTCTCCATAAAAACAGTATCTGGAAATGATTTTTTATAGAGCAAATCAAGAAGTTGTTCATTTTCCCTTGCATGTGCAGATATCTTAATAATATTAGAAATGGCATCAGCAAATCTCTCTGTAACCAGAGGCATTATTTTATTGCGAATATAGTTTCTTGAATATGTACAATCTTTATTTGACAGATCCTCTCTCCAGGCAATTGAATTTTCTCTTAAATAAGAGTAGATCTCCTCTGGCATCAAATCAAGCATTGGCCTTATTATATTGCCAGAGGTATATTCAATTCCCTTAAGACCATAAATTCCAGTTCCAAGAAAAATTCTCATCAAAAGAGTCTCTGCATTATCTGACTTATTATGAGCTGTTGCTATCTTATTAAAATTCTCCAATGAGGCAATTTCTGAAAGCATTGAATATCTTACATTTCGTGCATGCTCCTCAAAGGATATCCCTTGAGGGGTCTGAGAGTTAAAATCATATTGTCGAATATAGGCTATGATCTTCAGAGACCTTGCCTTTTCACAAACAAAATCCTCATCAAGAAAAGCATCCTGGCCTCGCATCATGTGATTGAGATGAAAAATTGCTATGTCAAAATTTATAATTTGACGGTATCGCATCATCAAATCAAGCATAGCCATAGAATCCTTGCCAGCAGAAAGGGAAAGCAAAATTCTGTCACCTGAATCAATGAGACTGTGTGTCTTAACTGTGTGGGTAAATTTAGAAAAGATATCAGGCATAAGATAGATAAGTTACCCTGAGATTTTTTGCAGAATATCTTCCTCTAATTTCTGCATTATCTTTTCATCCTCTATAGATCTCTCGTGGTCATATCCAAGGAGATGAAGGATGCCGTGAATGAGCAACCTTAAAAATTCATCCATAAATGTAACTTCAAAGTCCTTTGCCTGTTCCTCTGCCTTTTCCAGAGATATATAAATATCACCAAGCTCTTCCTCCATACCATCACATAAAGGGAATGGCTCATCTCTATAGGCAAAGCTTATAACATCCGTGGGTTTGTCTTTACTTCGATATTCTCTATTTATTTTGTGAATGACTTCATTATCTGTAAGGATAATACAAAGAGCTACATTATCAACTTTATTGAGAGTCAAAATTTTTTTTGTCAAAGTCTCAATATATTTTGCTGTAAGCTCCTTATATGGCAGAGAGATATTACCCTCTGTGTAAATTTCAATTCGTTTCATATTATATTACCTGGCCTTTGACCTCTGCCATTTCTTTTTCCAGTTCTTTGAGTTTCTCTGAATCCGGATACTCAATCCTTGTATGATAAATTCCATAGAGCATGTTCAAAAATACATTCTGAACTTTTTTTAACTCAACCATAGAAAGCCCTGAGCTATCAAGCTCACCATCATTGAGCTTATTATATATAATCTTTTTAACCATTCCTTCGATTTTATCTCTGTCTGGATCTTTAATAGATCTGGAGGCAGCCTCAATTGCATCTGCCAGCATAACAATTGCTGTTTCCTTGCTTTGCGGTTTTGGTCCTGGATACTGAAAGTCATCTCTGCTTACCACTTCATCAGGGGAATTACTTGCACTTTCAAGAGCTTGATGATAAAAAAATGTCATAACAGAGGTTCCATGATGCTCCCGTATAAAGTTTATTACAGATTCAGGGATCTTATAGGACTTTGCAAGTTCGACTCCCTTTTCAACATGAGAGATTATAAGCCTGGCATATTCCTGAGGCTTCATTTTTTTTACTCGCGGATCTGTTATGCCATTTTCGATATAGATCCCTGCATCCTGAATCTTACCTATGTCGTGGTAAAAAGCTCCAACACGGGCAAGCATATAGTTTGCCCTTATCTCTTTACATGCAGCCTCTGCAAGAGTAGAAACCAAAAGAGAATGATTATATGTCCCAGGAGCATTGATGAGCATTTTTTTGAAAATACTTGCATTGAGATCTGAAAGTTCAAGAAGCTTAAACTTTGTAGTAATATCAAAAATATATTCATAAATTGGGAATATCCCAAGAACAAGAATTGAATTCAAGACACCATTGGCAAAAGCAAGCTGTGAATGAGTTAAAACTACCTTCCACGGAGTATTTTCAATGAGAGCCAGAGAAACTATTATAAATGAATTTATAGCCCCTAATATAAGCCCCCCTTTAAAAAAATCGCTTCTCTTGTCCACATTTATATTTATAAAAGAACTCATTAATGCAGTGCTAAAAATTATTATAACAACCTGAAGATCAACATCAACCATCATCAGAGTATAAAAAACAAGATAAAGAGCCACAAAAAGAGATAAGTAGATATTATACAAAATAGATATCATCATCACCACAAAGGGTATCGGCAGTAACAATATCGTTGCAACCTTTGAACTTTGAGCAATTTCAAAGGAGTCTACAAAAAAGGAGTATATCATAAAAAATAGTATAAGAGAACATACTACAATAATACCCTTACTATCTGGGAAATAAACCATCTCGTATGTAAAAGTAAAAAAACTCATAATAAAAACAAATATTATCTGTAAAAATATTACCCCAAGAATAAAATTGAGATGGGAGGTTCGTGCATTTTTGTTGAGTATAGATATTTTTTGCAAAACATCTCCTGTTACAGTATCTCCCTCTCTAACGATTGTCTGTCCTTTTTTCAACATGCCAGAGACTGGCTTAACCTCTTTGATTTTTTCATCAATCCTTCTTTTTGTCTCTTCCTCATTGAAATGAAGATTTGCCTTGAGATTGTCTTTTATTATTGTAACCACAGAATCCTGAGTCTTCTTTGGCAAATAGGGAGCAACAGAGGAGCAAATATTATTTAATCTACCCCTTATTGTATCTATAGTAACAAGCTCCTCTAACTTTGCAGAAACCTCATCATTCAAATCACCTGAGTCCTCTGTCCTTATGGTAACTGCATCTATTTCAAGATTGAGATCATTTTTATATTCTTTATCAAGAACCCCCAGGCCTTTATAATCATATATATAGATTAATATTTTTGAAACAGCTAATTTAAGTTGCCTCGGATTTTCATAAGAAAGCAAATTCAATAGGATTTCATCTGTATAGTGAAAATTTTTTGGAAGGCGATTTTTTAACACCTCCAGTTGAATTGAAAAATCATTGCTTAAGGGCGGATAATCCTCTAAAACCTTAACAATATTCCCAAAAATGACCTCAACCATTTTGAGGTTATCCTGCAAAACAGTAGTGTCTTTATCAAAGACAAGCTTTCCTGATTGCAAAACCCTCTGCTTTTCAGCATTGGTTTCTGATTCTTTAATATAATATATATCTCTTTGAACTCTTATATCGCTTGTTGCAATATCACCTACATTATAACTGTAAGTTTTATCAGTAATTCTATAGGCAAGAATGCCAGTGGATGACAAAATGAGCAGAATGACAAAGATATAATAAAGCCTGATCTTTTTGTCCAGAATTACCCTTTTGAGATTTTTTTTTGATATGTCGCGGAAATCTATCATATTCGTTAATTTATATTTTTTATATTTATTTTATTCATTATAACCAGATTCTTCGTATGCAGCAACAATTTTTTCAACAACCGGGTGTCTGGAAATATCCTCTTTTGAAAATTGAATAAACTCTATGCCATCAATATTTTTTAATATTTTTTGACAATGAATGAGTCCTGAATTAAGCGGTTTGGCCAGATCTATCTGAGTGACATCCCCTGATATTACAAATTTTGAATTTACTCCCAGCCTTGTCAAAAACATCTTCATCTGAGAAACCGTTGTATTTTGAGCCTCATCAAGAATTATATAGGCATTATTAAGAGTTCTTCCTCTCATATATGCAAGAGGTGCTATTTCAATATAACCCTTTTCAATATAAGAGGCAACTCTATCCATGGAAAGCAATTCAAAAAGTGCATCATATAAAGGCCTGAGGTAAGGATTTATTTTCTGGACAAGATCACCCGGCAAAAAGCCAAGATTTTCACCAGCCTCAACAGCAGGCCTTGTGAGTATAATTCTCTCAACCTTGCCCTTTAGAAAATAATTTATAGCTGCAACTACAGCCAAATATGTCTTCCCTGTCCCAGCAGGTCCAATACCGAAGGTTATTGGAGATCTGTTTATTGCCCTTAAGTAATTAGCTTGATTCACAGTGCGAGGGACAATGGTTCTATTTGTATCTGGTATATATATCTTAAGGCTATTTATGTCATCTACTTTTAGCTTCTGCCCGGACTTAAGAGATGATGTTATATATTTAACCTCAAAATCATCTATCTCTTTGCCAGGCTCTTTATTTGAGATATAATCAGAGAGCAGATGGAGGAGTTCCATCGCCTTATCTGCCTCTGCTTCTGTCTCTGACTGTATAATTATAGTATTGCCCCTCGGTATAAGAGTTACACCAAGAATGTGTTCAATGTGCCTGAGATTTTTATCTTTATGGCCACACAATCTCTTATAGAGGGTTGTGTCATCGATTTCAAAACTTTCCTGATACATTACTTTTTGACAATGCGAATAGAAAGTTCATTCAGTTGCTCCTCTGTTACTGGAGAAGGAGCCTCACTCATCATACACTGGCCTTTCTGAGTTTTAGGAAAAGCCATAACCTCTCTTATAGAACTACGCTTAAGTAATAACATCATAATCCTGTCAAGCCCAAGGGCAATACCTCCATGTGGCGGAGCACCATATTGCAATGCATCAAGTAAAAATGAAAACTTGACTCTTGCCTCTTCCTCAGAGATCCCAAGAATGTTGAATATCTTTGACTGAAGTGAAGAGTCATGTATTCTGATAGATCCACCTCCAATTTCAACTCCATTAAGAACAATATCATAGGCCTGAGCTTTTATCTTTTTTGCATTTTCCGGAGTCAGTGAATCAAGTAGAGGAATATGATCAGCAACAGGGGCTGTAAAGGGATGATGAACAGCGTAAAATCTTCTGTCCTCTTCATGGTACTCAATAAGTGGAAAATTTGTAACCCAAAGAAAATTCAACTTATTATCATCAATAAGATCAAGATCCCTTGCTATCTTCAGTCTCATATGTGCCAGTGTTGCATTAACAATCTGCTCCTTGTCAACAGAGAAGAATACAACTGAAGGTTCTTTTAGATCAAATCTCTCTATAAGCTTTAACTTTTCATCCTCTGATATAAACTTTGAAATACCACCTTCAAGCTTCCCATCATTATACTTAAACATAGGGAAACCCTTTGCGCCAAATTTGCGGACATAGTCAGAATAGTCATCTGTCATTTTTCTGGAAAGCTTACCGCTATCTGGAACAGCAATACCCTTTATAACTCCACCTGTTGAAAGAGAAGATGAAAAAACATTAAAAGAAGAATTAACAAATATATCAGAGCAATCCCTTATCTCTATACTTACCCTTGTATCAGGGGCATCTGTTCCATACTTACTTATTGCCTCATCATAATCCATTACAGGGAAAGAATAGTCAATCTCCCTTCCTGTCAGTTCCTTTACAGCCTTTTTTATAAGACCCTCGATTATTTCCATTATCATCTTTGGAGTTATAAAAGAAAGCTCCATGTCTATCTGAGTAAACTCTGGCTGTCGGTCATTTCGCAAATCCTCATCTCTAAAGCACTTAACTATCTGGAAATATCTATCAAAACCAGATACCATTAAAATCTGTTTAAAAAGCTGAGGAGATTGTGGCAGAGCATAAAACTCCCCTTTATTGATTCTGCTTGGAACAAGAAAATCCCTTGCTCCCTCAGGAGTGGATTTATTTAAAATAGGAGTCTCTATCTCTATGAATCTATGGGAAGAGAGATACTCCCTTGTAAGCTGCATCATCTTATGTCTTTTTAATATAGCCTCTTTCATGTCCTCCCGTCTAAGATCTAAATATCTATATTTAAGACGGACTTCTTCATTTACATTTTCCCTTATATCAATAGGGAAAGGTGGAACCAGCGATTTATTGAGAATCTCTATAGAAGATGCAAATATCTCAATATTACCTGTGGGGATATTAGGGTTTATAGTCTCTGGACTTCTCTCTCTAACCTTCCCTGTAACAGCAACTACAAACTCACTTCTGGTGCTGTCTGCAATTTCAGCATTTTCCTTAGAAAAGGAGGAATCAAAAACTGCCTGAATTATTCCTGTAACATCCCTTATTTCTAAAAAAACAACTCCACCTAAATCTCTCTTTCTATCAACCCATCCAAAAACAGTTACTTCCTTGCCATTATCCTCAATGCCAAGCTCTCCACAATAAGACCTGTTATTAAACATATTTCTCCTCAAATAAAAGCTAAATTATTCTGTAATATTTATTTCATAAAGAGGAATTTTTACAGAAAATTTTTACTATAAAGTTATTTTTTTTAGCATATCTTTTGTCAAGCCTAAAAACAAAAGTCCTTAAGGAGTGATAAAAATCCATAATATTTTACCATTTTTTTCAAAAATTGAGATAATTTACTTGAAAGTCTAAACAGTAATTTTTATAGTGTCAAAAAATTTATGTAAATAAGGAAATCACAATGGCAAAGTGTGAAATCTGTGGAAAATCAGTTCAATTCGGTTGCAGCGTAAGCCATTCAAATAAAAAGACTAATAGAATGTGGAAACCGAATGTAAAGAAAATTCGAGTTCTGGATAACAACAGACCTACAAGAAAATACGTCTGCACAAGATGTATTCGCTCTGGTGCTGTGCAAAAGGCTGTATAAATTTTGCAATTATTTACTAAAAAAAGCAGACTCATGTCTGCTTTTTTTATATCTATCGTTTATCCCAAAAGCTTTTTGATTCTTGCGGTTTAAATGCCTTTCTTTCCTGTTTCTCTTTTGTGTAATATTTTTTTCCTGACTCATTATATCCAAAATTATTCTTGCTTAAAAAAAATGCAGTTGCCAACAATAATATCGAAACAATCATCGGTCTTAGCATAACTTCCCCTTAAAATGCTTAAACTTCCCCCTTTCACGAAAAAACAAAAGGTTATTTATAACAATAAGAATAAGGAAAATCAAAAAGATTACAAAAAAATATCTCCTGCTTTGAGTTCTTTTCAACTCTGGAGCAAAATAATCCAGATTTAATTCTTCTTTGCTATAGATCTCAAGATATAAATAATACTTTCCATCAACGGAAAGAACAAAAAATCTATCTTCCTGTTGAATAAACAAAGAGACAATATCTTTTAAAGTTAAAATTTTATCAGAAATAGAAGCTGAAAAAGAAATGGACTCCACAGGATCCTGCAACAGTTCAATCTCATCAAAAAAATTTCTCAAATTACTTTTCCTCGGATCCTTTTCTGTGTTATCTGAAACCTTGCGTTCTTCCAGCAAAAAAACCTTAAAGCGAATATTATTTGGAAAAATATCTTTTTCACTAAAGCCCTTGCTCACTATTTTAAATTCATACAGGGATCCGCTATATTTTAATTCAAAGGGACCATAGAGAATTTGTGATATATAATAGCCATCTACATTATCATTAATATGCTTATTTAAAGTAATAATTTCTCTTGAAACCTCAAGAGACTTAACATACTCATCGCAATAAAAACTATAAAGCAAAACAAAAAAGGATACAAGCATAGACAGGAAATAAACAACTACTTTTGATTTATAGCCTTCTATTCTATTTCTAAATCCGCTAAAAACTTCCTGTAGATCCTTTAGCTCAAAGGCTGTGACAATTTCTTCAATGTCCAGTGGGATAGCCTCTATAACAGTTATCTCTGCTTTGTTTTTTAGAATTATATATTGTTGCTTATTCTCCTTGAGTTCATAAAAAGCAACCTCTTCTCCAATTTCCTCCTTGCAATCACTGCAACCTTCAAAGAAAATAGTACGTAAATTCGATAAAGAAAATTTATCATATCTCCTGCCTGCTAAAGTTAAAATACCATTGTCAATCTCAACTGCAATATCTACAACCTTGGATCCTAAAAAAAACTTATTATCATATTCAAAGATATAGCCTACATCAGCATTAACATTCTTTAAAAGCCATTTTGTTATAGCTTTCCCTGAATCAGAATAATAGAGAACTTTACCAGAAATTTGCAATTCATTACCATGAAGCCTACCTTTAAGACCAGTGGCCAAAATCTGAGATGAAAATTTAGATGCGAAATCATCAGCAAAAACTCTGTAAAACTCAACTGTATTGCTATCATATTCTTTGTGACAATGAACGCAAAGTCCAAATAGCTGCAGAGGTTCCCGTCCCTTAACAAAAGGCAAAACTCTGCTGCTTTTGACCAGATCTCCGCCGCATGATGGACACTTCTGCATAGATGAATTTTTTAGATTTCCCATAAGGGCACAATAATATATTTAGATTTGCAATGAAAGAATTTTTTATATTTGCGATAAATATTTATAATTATTGAATCATTTTTTATTTTTCTTAAGCATTCGTGCCAAAAACTGTCCTGTGTAAGATGATTTTTTATCCCCTATTTCTTCAGGAGTACCTTCTGCAACAATCTGGCCTCCATTTTCTCCACCCTCAGGACCAAGATCAATTACCCAATCTGCAGTTTTAATTACATCAAGATTATGTTCTATAACGATAACAGTATTCCCCTTTTCTACAAGAGAATTTAACACTTCTATAAGCTTTTTAACATCATCGAAATGAAGCCCTGTTGTTGGCTCATCCAGTATATAAAGAGTTTTTCCTGTTGCCCTGCGGGACAACTCTGTAGCTAACTTTATTCTCTGAGCTTCCCCACCAGAAAGAGTAGTGGCAGGCTGACCTAATTTAATATATCCAAGTCCAACTTTATGTAAAGTCTCAAGCTTTGACTTAACAGAAGGGATATTTTCAAAAAATTTGAGAGATTCCTCCACAGTCATATCAAGTATCTCAAAAATATTTTTTCCCTTATACCTCACTTCAAGTGTTTCGTGATTATATCTTTTTCCTTTGCATACATCACATGTGATATAGACATCGGGCAAAAAATGCATCTCAATTTTTTTTACACCATCTCCCTCACAGGCTTCGCATCGTCCTCCCTTAACATTAAAGGAAAAACGACCGGCCTTATATCCCTTCACCTTTGACTCAGGCAGATTTGCAAAGAGTTCTCTGATTGGGGTAAAGACTCCTGTATATGTTGCAGGATTTGACCTTGGAGTTCTACCTATTGGTGATTGGTCAATATCTATAACCTTATCAATCTGTTCTATGCCCGTTATCTCATCAAAAGCTCCTGGGTATTCCTTTGATGACATAACAAGAGAAGATAGTGCTCTGTAGAGAATTTCTATAACAAGAGTTGATTTTCCGGATCCAGAAACTCCTGTAACAGCAGTAAATACGCCAAGGGGAAAATTTACCGTGATATTTTTCAGGTTGTTTTCCCTTGCTCCTTTTAAGGTCAAAAATCCCTTTGGCGATCTCCTTGTTGATGGGATCTCTATCTTCTTTATTCCTGTTAAATAATTCCCTGTTAGAGATTTTTGCGAATTTTTAATATCCTCCGGGGTTCCAATTGCGACTATATGGCCTCCGTGCAAACCCGCACCGGGTCCAAGATCTACAACATAATCTGCAGATAAAATTGTATCTTCATCGTGCTCCACAACTATAACTGTATTCCCAATGTCTCTTAATCTCTTAAGAGTATCAATCAATTTTTCATTGTCTCTCTGATGCAGTCCTATGCTTGGCTCATCAAGAACATATAAAACTCCCGTAAGATTTGATCCTATTTGAGTGGCAAGCCTTATTCTCTGTGATTCCCCTCCAGAAAGAGTTCCTGCAGCTCTATCAAGAGTTAAATACTCAATGCCAACATCATTTAAAAATCTCAAACGGGATCTTATCTCTTTTAAAATCTGCTCTGCAATTTTTTCATCTGTTTTTGAAAGAGTCAATTTTGAAAAAAATAAAAAGGCATCTTTAATGGACAGAGCTGTAAGCTCAGATATAGTCTTGCCAGAGACTTTAACAGCCCTGCTTTCAGGCCTCAGCCTCATACCATTACATGCAGGGCATATTTTGTTTGTCATATACTTTTCCATCCAGAGGCGCATTTCCTCTGACTGGGTTTCCCTATATCTTCTCTCAAGATTTGGGAGCACCCCTTCAAATTTTTTTGCAAATTTAAATTGAGAGTCATAGCGTTTTATATCATAATTTATCTTTGCACCATCAGTCCCATATAAAATTATATCTTTTATATGAACAGGTAAATCCTTCCACGGAGTATGCGGATCGAAGCCAAAACTCTTACCCAGGGCTACAACAGTCTCAAGATACCAGTAACTTGTGCTTTTGCCCCACACCTCCAGGGCTCCTTCCATTAAGGATTTATTCTCATCAGCAACAACCTTCTCAGGATCAAACTGCATAATAAAGCCAAGACCATCACATTCAGGACATGCGCCAAAGGGAGTATTAAAAGAAAACATTCGAGGAGAGAGTTCAGGTATAGAAATACCACAATCTGGACATGAGAGATTTGTCGAAAATAGGCGCTCCTCTTCATTTATAATAGCAACCACAATCCCTTCACTTAAATCAATAGCTGTTTCAACAGAATCTGCAAGTCGAGGACGAATACCATCCTTTATGACAATTCGATCAACTACAATCTCAACAGTGTGCTTTTTATTCTTATCCAGTTTAATCTCATCATCAACAGAAAAAAACTGACCATCGATGCGAAGTCTCACAAATCCCTTTTTTTTGGCAAAGTCAATCCTGTCAACATGTTCACCCTTCTTACCTCTAACAAGGGGAGCCAGTATCTGTAGCTTTGTTCCTTTTGAATTTGCCATCAAAAAATCTACGATTTGATCAACAGATTGTGATTTAATCTCTTTGCCACAGATATAACAATAGGGAACACCAATGCGTGCATAAAGAAGTCTGTAGTAATCGTAAATCTCTGTTACTGTACCTACTGTTGAACGAGGATTTCTGTGAGTTGTTTTCTGTTCAATTGATATAGCAGGGGATAAGCCTTCAATGAGATCAACATCTGGCTTTTCCATTAAACCTAAAAACTGCCTTGCATAAGCAGAGAGAGATTCAACGTATCGTCTTTGCCCTTCTGCATAAATAGTATCAAAGGCAAGAGAGGATTTCCCTGAACCAGAGACTCCTGTTATAACGACAAGGCTATCTTTGGGTATTTCAAGGGAAATATTCTTAAGATTATGCTCTCTTGCTCCTTTGATAATGAGTTTTCTTTCTTTCATATAATGGTGATGTTTGCTGACCCGCACATAGGACAAATTACATCTTCATCAACCTCATCTTCCAGTGCACCTTTTTTTCTAACAATGACATCTTCCCATCTGTAATCACAGTCCTCGCAGGCATAGCTTATATGAACCTTTCTCTCTCTTCTTTCAGTTCTTTCTTCCTCTTCATCGTCGAATTCATCTTCGTCATCTATAAAGTCCTCAAGGTCACTGAGTTCTTCTTCATTATAATTTTCTTCATAGTATTCATCTTCATAAACTTCGTCATCAAAATCTCTTTCGATATAATCATCTCCCATATTTACACCTTTCCTTATCTTAATACTTTTTCTTGCTAATGATTATTATTTACGAATCTTTTAGTAACTTTTCAAAAATATGGTTACTTTTTTATATAAATTTCAATCAAAAAAATAACCTAAAGTCAAGCTGATAAGTTACCTTGAATAACAAAAAAAAGAGGGCTGTATTTGTCAAAATATTTTATTGATCTAAAAAAAATTTTTTTGCAAATCAATAATTAGCAAAACTTTTATACTATTATAAGATCTGTTTATTTTTTAATTGAATTTCAATATTAACTCTTTAATCTATATAAGGAATAAAATGTTCTAATAGTATTTATCACACTAAAATATATTTTTATAAATTATTAGTGCACAGGCTTACCTTTTTCTAAACCAATTGCAAAAATTTAGAAAGGTCTTTATAAAAAATTTAACTGTTGGCATAACTATGATAAAAAAATATTGGAAAGAAAGTTGACTTTATATTAACTATAATTTGCCTTATAGTTAATTACTTATCTGTGGCACAGGATCTATTTGAATAAAATTAATCTCCCTGAGTTTTTTCGATGAGATTATTATATCCCACATTCCCCATTTTCCTGGGGTATCAGAAAGCTCCTCAAATAAAAGGTAAAACTTTCCATGGATAGTAACTTCATAGGGCAATGGTATAATGCAGTAGTCTTGGCTCAAGATGGACTCATTGAGCTCTGCCAGGGTATGGACTTTTTCATAAATATTTTTTATACTGATTCGCAGTTTGCTAGTGATAATGTTTTTTCTTCCCTTAAATCTTACAAAATCTATGTATAGATAGTAAATCAGATCCCTTTGATATCCCTCTACAAGGAAACTCTTTTTGTAATTTAACATATAAAAAGCATAGTTATCAACTACAGGGGGAGAGTCCTTAAATACCTGCAGCGAATTAAACTTTGCCCAATTAAAAAGATCTCTGTAGCTTAGAAATTTTAATCCCTCTAAGAGATTTGATGGATTGATTATTATTGTATCTACATAAGCTGAATATTTCTCAGTGTCTACCTTTTTATCTTGCTTTTTCTCTTCCTGAACAATACTTTCCTGAAAAAGCCTTTCTGGGAGCTTGATGCTTTCTATGGATTTTGATGTAATATCCCTGGTTGTTTTTTCTTTATCCTTTGAAGACACAGGTGCTATACTTTTTTTTGCAGCAGGAGTTTTTTTGGCAATTGCCTTTTCTTTTTTCTTTGAAACAGTTCTTTTTGTGGATTTATTGTTTTTGCTCTTTTTGACTATCTTATTAGATTTAAGAGATTTATCCTCAACAGAAGGATTTTTACTTTCAGAAGAGAGCTTTTCCTTTGACTTAAGCTTAATCTCTTCAAGATCTTTTTTTATTTGATTAAGATCAATTGAAGATGGAGCGTCTTCTTCCACAACTGACCCACTGAGGATATCAATAGATTCCGCACAATAACCAAATGTGCTCAAATAAAATAGAGCTGCCACAGCAAAAGATAAAATATATATTCTCATCCCCTAAAACTCAGCAAAGAGGTCAGTTACTTTATAAGCCTCATTACCTTATCTGCATCTAAATTGGAAATAGCTCCAGAGCTCAAGGAAGCATCTTTAAATATATCATTTACATTTTTGACAAGAGATTCAAGTTTTTTGCCACTTGCAAGATTAGAGGCAGCAATGTTATCTGTTTCCACCTGGATCCGTGTAAGGGAGTTTACATCTTCATTTATCAGTTTTTGAATTTCTTCTCTCTTTGACATAAGAAGTGATGGAGTTATGTCCTTGCCAAAAAAATCCTGCAATATTTTTTGCCCATTATAAGTAGTTTTCTGTAAAATTTCTGCCATAGCCTCTGGAGAGGTATTTTTTGACAAATTGTCAATTCCTTCTCGTATTATTTGATTCTTTGTAAGTGAGGTCTGAATTTCTTTAATTTCTCGCTCTATGCTTTCAATTCTTGAATTAAGAGCCTTTCCCAGAGATAGTGAATCTGTCTTTATATCTGCTTTGCTCTTATCACTGTTTTCATTGAGCTTGCGCTGATTGTTAATCTTCTGGGCAGAACCGAGGATTCCTTCTGCAGTAATTTTCATTTTACACCTTCCTTTGTGTTTATTTTTATGTATCTACACTCCTATATATATTATAATATAGATATAGCTTTTTTGTCAATAAAATTTATCAGATCCTCTTCAAAGAATGCTAAATATTTGTTGACCCAAACTCTAAATCTTTTTTACACTACTGGTGATACACAATTCTATGCTAATAGCAATAAAAAATATTTGAATCAAGAATAAGAACCAATAAAAATAAAACATAAATTTTAAGGTACCGGACAATGAATATACTTCAGGAATTAATAATTATCTTTACCCTTGCTGTTATTGTTGTCTATATATGCAATAGATTAAATATCCCATCTATAATAGGATTTTTAATAACAGGAGTATTTGCAGGAGCTGGTTTCTTTGGAATAACAAGCAGCCCTCATGACGTAAACATATTATCAGAAGTGGGAATTATATTGCTTCTCTTTACCATTGGCCTTGAATTTTCTTTAAAAAACCTCATGCAGATAGGCAAGACGGTTCTTCTTGGAGGAGCCTTTCAGGTTATAGCTACTATAATCATTTTTGCAGTGATTGTTATACACTCCACAACCCTTAACAAGGCACTATTCTATGGCTTCATTACAGCCCTTAGCAGTACTGCTATTGTTATGAAGATTTATCAGGAAAAGCTTCAGCTTGATACTCCCCATGGACGAGTTGTTCTTGCCATACTTATATTTCAGGACATAATTGTTGTACCGATGATGCTTATAACCCCAATCCTTGCAGGAATAGAAACCAATTCAGGAAACTCCTTCTTAATATTCCTCGGTAAAAGTTTAGGCCTCATAATTTTTGTAATAGCAATGCTTAAATGGATTGTGCCATGGCTATTTTATCAGCTTACAAAAACTCGCAGTAAAGAGATATTTATACTTGGTTCTGTTGTAACATGTTTTTCCGTGGCAGGGCTTACCTATTACATTGGACTTTCCCTTGAGCTTGGGGCTTTTCTTGCAGGTCTTATAATTTCAGAAACAGAGTATAGCTATGAGACCATGGGGAATATAATTCCCTTCAGAGATATTTTTGCCAGTATATTCTTTATTTCCATTGGTATGCTTGTTGACATTTCATTTATCCTTCAAAACTGGGTTATGGTTTTTGCAGGAGGACTTACTGTGATATTTCTAAAGTTCCTTGCTGCCACTGCTGTAGTTATACTCTTAGGATTTTCTTTAAGAACATCCTGTCTCGTAGGTTTTGCACTTTCTCAAATTGGAGAATTTTCTTTTATACTATCAAGAGTTGGATACGACTACAAATTACTTAACATCAACGAATACCAGATTATACTGGCAATATCAATTGTAACTATGGTAATCTCTTCATTTATAATAAACTACTCCAATAGTCTTATTGAAAACTTTATGAAAAAAAGTTTTATGATCTGGATTGATAAATTCACCTATAGCAGGAATAAAATCAAAAAAGAACCAGAGGACTTAAAAATTACAGATCACCTCATAGTTATAGGCTTTGGAATAAATGGACGAAACGTTTCCAGATCTGCAAGAATAGCAGGAATCCCCTATATTGTAATAGAAACTAATCCAGAGACAGTGCTCAAGGAACAGAAAAAGGGTGAAAAGATTATTTATGGCGATGCTGCAAATGATGAAGTTTTACGCCATGCCAATATAGAAAATGCAAGGGTTCTTGTGACAACTATTCCAGACGCTCCCTCTTCAAGAAGAGTCATATTCACTGCCAGAAAATTAAATCCTGATATCTATATAATTGCACGCACAAGATTTGTCAAAGAAGTCAATGACCTCTTTGACCTTGGAGCAAATGAAGTAATCCCTGAAGAATTTGAAACTTCTGTTGAAATATTTTCTCGGCTACTGCGAAAATTTAACATACCAGAAAATGACATCAAGATCCTTACTCAGAAAATAAGATCTGATGGTTATCAAATGTTACGAAGTGAAAACTTTGAGTATATTGCTCGCCCAGAACAAAAAGAAATGATCAAGGGAATGGAGATGGTAACCTATAGAGTTGAAAGGGGTTCTACTGCAGATGGTAAATCCATCTCAGATATTGCCTTAAGAAAAAATCACGGTGTGACAATACTCTCTCTCTACAGAAATGGTGAGTTTATCTATAATCCTGATGGTGATGTTATGTTGCGTGGAGATGATATAATTATCTTAGTTGGGCTACCAGAAAGAGTTTATAATGTATGTGATATCTTTTGCAAACAAAGCTAAATTCAAATTTATAAATTATTTAAAATAGTCAGAACTACCTTAGAGGTAGATCTATAATCACTGCTGTCATATCATCTTTTTGGAATTCATGCCCCCCTATAAACTCATAGACAGACTCAAATATATTATTGATCACAAGCTGAGGAGGAAGATCGCACATCTCCAGAAGCTTTTGCTCAAGTCTTGGTTCTCCATACTGAGTATTAACACTTTTACTGAAAGCCTCTGTTATCCCATCAGTATAAAACATTATCATATCCCCCTGATAAATATCTAAAGAGCATTCAGGGGTTCTGTAATATAAATCTTCATCGATAAGGTTTTTTATATCACTGCCAAGTAGATAGCCCTTTTCTGGGGACCAGATCTCGCTTTTATTGTTTAGATTGATTATTTGAGGAAATTCACTTTCTCTTCTAATAATTATAGGGAAAAGCATACTTCTGTTATAAAAACGAAATTTCAGGCACCTGTCCCCCTCTTCAATAAAAACAAAATTAACAGAAGCAAAATCAGAAGAGCCTGATAGATCCATTATATCTGTAAATTTACAAGCAATAGCATAAACTATCTCGCCATAATTAATTTGACCTGTAATTTTAAATTTTTCTTCAGCCTCTTTTACAGAGAGAGTAACAGCAGATTTTAGTCTTATTAAAGTTGTATATGCTGGCAAGCCATGGCCGCTTATATCAGAAAAGACAAATAAAAATTTACCTCCAGGCAACTTCAAGAGATCAAAATAATCACCAGATAAAATAGAACCGTAAGCCCTCTGGAAACCAAGCCCCACCATTAGATATTTATTGGTAAAGCTATTGAAGAGTTCCCTTATAAGCCTCTTATCCTTTTCCCTTACCTGATTTACCTCCTGTATGAGTATCTCATATTTATTTATGAGTTCAAGATACCCTTCAGGCATTTCAAGCGAACCATGATGCAAATCATTCCCCCACCTATTCAAATCTGATTCTCCTATATCTCTTAATCAGATTGGCAGTTGATGAATCATGTTCCCCCATGGGCTCTCCCAATATTTCCTTGTAAATCCTTCCTGCAAGAACCTTGCCCAGTTCAACTCCCCATTGATCAAAGGAATAGATATTCCAGATAACTCCCTGGGTAAAGATCTTATGCTCATACATTGCAATGAGTTTTCCAAGAGAATAAGGTGTAAGTTTATCAAAGAGAATTGTATTAACAGGTCTATTGCCAGGAAAGGTCTTATATGGCACAAGACGTTCCTCCACACCCTCTGAACGCACCTCTTTCTCTGTTTTGCCAAAGGCAAAGGCTTCAGCCTGAGCAAACATATTGGATATCAAAACATCATGATGTTCATAATCATTATTTAAGGGCTTAATAAATCCGATAAGATCTGCTGGTATAATTTGAGTTCCCTGATGCATCAATTGATAAAATGCATGCTGGCCATTTGTTCCTGGTTCTCCCCAGATAACAGGCCCTGTTGCATAATCAACTACCAGTCCATCCTTTGTTATTGACTTGCCATTGGATTCCATATCCCCTTGCTGTAAATATGCAGGGAATCTATGGAGATACTGCTCATAGGGAAGCACAGCGTGAGTATGGAAGTTAAAAAAATTATTATACCAGATACCGAGAAGAGCCATGATAACAGGAATATTTTCATGAAAAGGCCTTTCTCTAAAATGCTTATCCATAGCATGAAATCCCTCAAGCATCTGAATAAAATTTTCATATCCAATAGAAATCATTATGGAAAGGCCAATTGCAGATGTGAGAGAATACCTTCCACCAACCCAATCCCAGAATTCAAACATATTTGAAGGACTTATACCAAAACGCTCCACCTCAGACTTGTTTGTAGAGAGGGCAAGAAAATGCCTTGATACCGCCTGATCGCTTCCAGCATGCTGAACAATCCATTTCCGAGCAGTGCGAGCATTAAGCATTGTCTCTTGAGTTGTGAAGGTTTTTGAAGCTATGATAAAAAGAGTTTCTTCAGGATTTAAGTCTCTTATGGTTTCAATGAGATGAGTGCCGTCAACATTGGAAACAAAGTAAACATTAAGATCTCTCTTTGAATAATATTTTAAAGCCTCACATACCATATAGGGACCAAGATCTGATCCTCCTATCCCTATGTTAATTATATTTTTAACTGGTTTTCCAGAAAATCCAGGCCATTGCATATTTCTTATCTTTTCAGAAACCAGTTTCATCCTCTGCAAAACAGCTTCAATATCAGTCATGACATTTTTGCCATCAACATAAATTGGCACGGAGCTCCTATTTCTTAAAGCTATATGAAGAACTGCTCTATTTTCTGTCTCGTTTATCTTCTCCCCAGTAAACATTCTTTCTGTCTCTTCCTTGAGATTGCATGCCCTTGCAAGATTAACTAACAATTCCATGGTCTCAGATGTTACTCTATTTTTTGAATAGTCAAAAAACAGACCTCCATCTTCAATGGAAAAGCGATCCCCTCGCTGAGCATCATCATTGAATAGATCTCTCAAATGAATTCCTTTTATCTTATTATAATGATCAAATAAAGCCTTCCATTCATCCATATCTGTAAGATATTTTTTCCCTGCCATATTATACCTCATAGAAATATCTACACAAAAGCTTACTCTATTAATATATTTATTTCAAGCATTAAAAAATTTTTAAAAGGAAAATAAATCAAAGAATGTTGATCTTATTTCAGTAATTATTCCTAAATATAATTTTCAGTGTAAAATCAAGAAAACATTACCCCAGCCGCCAAAGGTGGCAAGAGGAATAGAGTATTTTTATTTTAAAAAAAGTTAAGGAATAAATACTGATCTAATTTTTATATTTTAATGTGACTGAAAAATATCAAAAATGTTTCTTTTTGGAGGATATTTTTATTTCAAAAAAATAAGAATCATAGGGGATTTTCCGGCAGAAATTTAAACTCTGCCGGAATATTATAATTAGCTATACATCTTTTCTATCACATCTGCATATTTCTCAAGAATAACTCTCTTTTTGGTCTTTTGAGATGGAGTGAGCATTCCATTATTTTCTGTAAACCTCTCTCGCAATATTGCAAAATTCTTGATAAGCTCAAAGCTCTCCAACTGTTTATTTGCAGAGTCAACTTCCTTTTGAATCAACTCTACCAGGCGTGGATGAGAAACAAAATCCTCTCCAACCTTTGTGCATATTGCAACGCCAGAGGAATCATCAAAAACAATCTGGCTCTTATCATAGTTTATGCCTTCTTTATCAAAAAGAGTCATGAAGTAATTAAAATTTGGCACAATCAAAGCTGTTATGTAATTTCTCTCATCACCAATAAAAAAAATCTGCTCCACGTAGCTGCTTGTGGAAAAAAGATTCTCAAGCTTTGCAGGTGCAATATTCTTACCAACAGCTGTGCAAATTATAGCCTTCTTTCTATCTATTATTTTATAATATCCATAGTCATCCTGAATTACAAGATCCCCTGTCTTAAACCAGCCATCCTCTGTAAAAGATTCCTTTGTAACCTCAGGCTTGTTTAGATATTGGCTAAATACTCCTGCCTCAGAAATTTCAAGTTCACCATCTTCAGCAATTCTGGACTGCCCTCCATTTGCATTTATTCCAACATATCCAGGTTTGCATGCAGTAACAGGATTTAATATGCAAGCATTAAAGCTCTCTGTTGAACCATAACCTTCAACAACAGCAAGACCTATAGTATAAAAAAACTTTAATAGTTCTGGTGCAATACCAGCACTCGCTGAAAAAGAATGTCTAAATCTGTTACCAAAGAGAGCTCTTATCTTTGCAAATAGCTTATCTGCTATTTTATATTTTATACGCAACCCAAGTGGCAATCTTGAGGCAAGGTCAAAAGATGGGTGCATATTATAACAGCCCTTCTCATCCTTTCTATATTCCAGAGCCTCAGTTCCAACCTTCAGTGCCCAATCAAAAATCTTTTTCTTCAATGGGCTTTCTTCCATGGTTTGCCTGAACTGGATATATATCTTTTCATACAATCGTGGAACACAGTTGATCCATGTAGGATTATACTTTTGCATATCTTCAAGGAGAGTTCCTGGCTTGTCAGCATAAGCTATTGTTGAGCCATGAAGTATTGCAGCGAGCTGGCAGGATCCTCTATCAAAAATATGAGAAAGAGGTAAAAAACATAAAGTACGGTCGGTCTCATCAATAGCCATACCATATCTTTCCCAGAATTCATCAACCCCTGCCATTCTGGATACTCCATTAAAATGGCTGAGAACAACACCTTTGCCCTCACCTGTAGTTCCAGAGGTATAAATTATTGTATACCAGTCATTGATATTTATACTATCTTTTCTTGCTATATATTCTGGGTAGTTATTTTTTTTCCATTCCTCACCTATAGCTATAAAGTCCTTAAGACCAATAACTCGCTCATCATTACTTTTATAACCAAGATCAAGAACTATAATTTTTTTAAGTGCAGGCATTTCTGTATAATGAGAAAGCATCATCTGCAGATTCTTTTCATCACCAACAAAAAGAAACTTGCTGCCGGAATCCTTCATTATATATCCCGCTTCTTTAAAAGAAAGAGTTGGAAATATTGTAACGCTAACTCCACCACTGCAACATATTGCCATATCTGCCTGAGTCCAATGAGGGCTGCTTGCGGCCATAATCCCAACCATGTCCCCTTTTTCAAGACCAAAGGACATGAGGCCACAGGCCATAGCCTCCACTCTGTTTTTCATCTGGCTCCATGTAAGCCTTCCATTGTGATCGTTATAGTAAAGTTTTGGATTAAAAAGCTGGGCATCTCTATCTGGGAATTTTTCACAGGTATTATAAAAATGCCATGAGATTGGTTTAAGTTCCTGGCTTTTCCATCGCCACTGCTCAAGTTTTGCCATACTTCCTCCCGATTAGATTTATATTTATTTTTCAAAACAAGAGTCTCAATTGAAAAGTTTCATTTTTATAAAAATATATAATTTTATAAAAATGAAACAAATTCATAAATGAGAACATTGTTTCTACCAACCGTAGGAAATCAGTAAAAAAATTCAAACAAAAAAATGAAAAAATTTTACTCCACAGTAACGCTTTTTGCAAGGTTTCGTGGTTGATCTACATTACACCCTCTGAGCACAGCTATGTGATAGGATAAAAGCTGCAATGGAATAACAGAAAGAATTGGTACCAACGCCTTATGAGTCTCAGGGATATATATTACATGATCTGCATAATTATGTATTGTAAGATCCCCTTCTGTTGCAATGGCAATAATTCTACCACTACGTGCACGCACCTCCTCCATGTTGCTTATAACTTTGCTATATATCTCATCTTTTGTAGCAATAAATACAACTGGCATATTCGCATCAATGAGAGCAATAGGCCCATGCTTCATTTCTGCAGCTGGATATCCCTCTGCATGTATATAAGAAATCTCTTTTAACTTCAATGCTCCCTCCAAGGCCACAGGAAAATTGAGCCCTCGCCCCAGATATAGAAAATTTCTACTCTCGCAATAGACTCTGGCTATTGTCTTAATCTCTTCATTCTTATCCAGTACCCTTTTAGCAAGATCTGGCAGTCTCAGAAGATCATCCAGTATCACCTTACCCTCTACAAAGGACATCTCTTTGCGCCGTGCGAAGAAAAGTGTTAATAAAACTATAACTGTGATCTGTGAAGTAAAGGCCTTTGTAGAGGCAACACCGATCTCAGGGCCTGCATATATATAGACTCCCCCATCAGATTCCCTTGCTATTGTGCTACCAACAACGTTTGTAATACCAAGAACTCTTACTCCCTTTGATTTAGCCTCCCGCAAAGCAGCAAGTGTATCTGCAGTTTCACCCGATTGGCTTATGGTGATGACAAGATCGCCTTTTTTCAAAACAGGCTTGCGATATCTAAATTCGCTTGCGTATTCTACCTCCACAGGTATTCTTGCATATTCCTCAAGAAGATACTCTGCAACAAGAGCTGCATGCCAGGAGGTTCCACATGCTATGAATATGATTCTTTCGATCTTTTCTATATCCTCATCCTGGAGCTTCAAGCCATCAAGTTTTACCCTTGCCTCGTCGTATATCACCCTTCCCCTGAAAGCATTTTGAATTGTATCTGGTTGTTCAAAAATTTCTTTAAGCATAAAATGGTCAAAGCCATGTTTGCTGATAGATTCTATATCCCAGTCAATCAATGATATGTTCTTAGCTATGCCATTCTTTTTATGATCATATACCTTATAGCCATCACGCTTAACTTCAATTATCTCACCATCCTCAAGGTAAACAACATTCCTTGTATAATCTACAATAGCACTGGCATCTGATGCTATAACCATCTCACCATCACCTATTCCAAGGATCATGGGACTACCCTTTCTTGCAGCAATGAGCCTCTCTGGTTCCTTTTTTGACATCAACACTATTGCATAAGAGCCTTCCACATGAGACAGTGCATGGAGAACTGCATCAAGCAGAGGCAATTCTTTGTGATACTCCTCAACCAGATGGACAACAACCTCCGTGTCTGTTTCACTCTTAAAAGTGTGACCCCGTTTAAGCAAAACCTCTTTTAAATCCTTATAATTCTCTATTATTCCATTGTGGATAATATAAAGCTCCCCTGTGCAGTCACTATGAGGATGGGCATTTTCATCAGTTGGAGCTCCATGAGTTGCCCATCTTGTATGGCCTATTGCTACTCTTGCCTCATTAAGAGAGTGGCAATCAACAATTGATTCCAGAGCAGAAATTTTACCTGCTTTTTTCCAGGACAATAAATTTCCATCACAATTTACCACAATACCTGCTGAATCATAACCTCTATACTCCAACCTCTTTAAAGAACTGAGAACAACTAAAGATGCATTTCTATGACCAATATAGCCGACTATTCCACACATTTAACTTACCTCTTAATTTTTTTACTCCACTAAAAATGTTTTGGTTCTTGGATGATTTTTCAATCATCCCCATCTTTTCTCTTAATTTTTTTACTTCAATAAAAATGTTTTGGTTCTTGGATGATTTTTCAATCATCCTCATCTTTTCTCTTAATTTTTTAACTCAAATAAAAAAGTTTTGGTTCTTGGATGATTTTTCAATCATCCCCATCTTTTCTCTTAATTTTTTACTCCAATAAAAATGTTTTGGTTCTTGGATGATTTTTCAATCATCCCCATCTTTTCTCTTAATTTTTTACTCCAATAAAAAAGTTTCTGTTTTTATATTTTCAAGGATAAGAAAAACTTTTCTCTCACCTTCATATTCACTTAATCTAAATCTCTTGATTTTCCCTGATATAGAAAAAAGTAATTTAGTCTTTTCTTCAAAATTTTTACCAAGTTGTACCTTTTTTAGAGTTTCTCTGTCGGAGATCTCCCCTTTTAGGACAAGCCATTGGCTACAGGCAAATTTTGCCTCAATAGTGTTACCATCAAAGGACCAAAGAGTGTAATCATAATCAGTTTTTATTTCCTTTCCAATCATCTCAACAAGATGAGAATAAAGTATCTTCCTGAAATAAGAGGCACTACCTGGAGGTCCACTGCTCCACTTCAGATAATATCGCCTGAGTTCAAGATAATTATCAGAAGCCTCTCTTGCCTTTATGTCTTGTGAAGAGAAATTTAAAAGCAACCACAAAAATAAAGCGGAAAAAGCATTCATAAATGGCAATATTATCAAAAAATAACACTAAAAGTCAACTCTATTTTCTTAATAAAAATACTTCTTTGTCAGGTATGGCCTTATATATTGATAAATCAACAAATTAAAAATTTTTTCATATTGCACATAAAAAATATTGCCACATCTATAATAGATGATAAAATTTTAAAAAACTATAAAGGCTTTAAAATATGTTTAAAGAAAGACTTTCCTGCTGCCCCTTATGTAAAAGCAGAGATATATCATTTAAATACGAAATTTTATCTTATTCAAATAAATTTACCACTGATATATGCAAAAGTTGTGGCTTTATATTTATGAATCCACAATTTGATGATGAAACGATTAAAAGCTTTTATAGTGAACAATATTACAGCGGTAAATCTGACTACTCATATATTGATGAGAGAGGTATCAAAAAATACTCATCCTATGTATGGGACAGCAGACTAAAAATCATCAGAAAATTTGCAAAAGGGGGCAACTTTCTTGATGTTGGATGTGCCTTTGGTGGTTTTCTTGAGAGAGCATCAAAATGGTATAGTCCCTTTGGAATAGAGATATCAGATTATGCAGCAACTCATGCAAAAAAAATATTTGGTGATAACATTCACCATGGAACTATATTTAATCATCCATTTCAGGCTGAGAGCTTTTCTGTAATTACCATGATTGAGTTAATTGAGCATCTTTCAGATCCAAAGAAAGCCATTGAAGAGTGTTACAAACTCCTTAAAAAGGATGGGCTCCTTCTCATTCAAACTGCAAATATGGATGGCCTGCAAGCAAAAAGTGCAGGCCCGAGATATGAGTATTTTATGCCAGGACACCTCTCTTACTTTAGCAAAAAAAATCTTTGCAAATTACTAAGATCTGTAGGTTTTTCTTATATAAAAGTTTTTCAACCTGTTGAATTTGGTCTTTTACCTAAGCTTCTAAAATCACGGGGGAGTTTTAAGTCCTTCAAAGATTATAAAGCCTGGATTAGAATTGCAACCTATCATTATAAAAGTAAAATTCATTGTGGAGACTTTGCTTTAACAAGTTCCATGGTGGTTTATGCCATAAAGTAATTCATAGCCTAATGCCCCATGGCCTTAAAACCTTCTGTAAAGCATTAAGCCCCTGCATTGCAGAGAGAAATATGCCATAATTAGTATAAGGAATTCCCACAGAGTCAAGATCCCTGATCCGGGCCATCATCTTCTGTCTGCTTATCATGCAACCACCGCAATGAATGATAAGTGAATATTTCGTAAGATTTTTGTTATCCTGAAACTCTCTGCCAAAGTTATGCTCAACATTAACCCCGGGGAATTTTTTTTGAATAATTGAGGGGATCTGCACTGTCCCTATATCTTCACCTATTCTGCTATGATTGCAGGCCTCTGCGATAAGTATGGAATCACCAGGCTTTAAATCTGATAGAGCTTTAATCCCTTCTACAAAAGAAGCAAGTTTTCCTCCGCTCATGTAGTTGATCATCACTATAGAAAAAGTTGTAAGATCAATATCTTCAGGACACCATGATGACATTATATCCATAGCCTGAGAATCTGTTATTATGCAGGCTGGACGTTGTCCCAATCCATTGAGCATATTAAAAAATCTCTTTTTCTCAAAATCATGTAAATCCCCTCTTGCTGCAGATAGATCAAGCCTGAAGGAAACAGGATAAGCCCAGTGACGTGTAATATACTCCTCTACCATGGACTGAGGACGCAGAAATCTTCCAGGGGGAGTTTCCTCATCCATAGGGATAATCAATATATAAAACCTATCCCTCTTAACAGCAGGTAGCAAAGGAATATCAGACTTAAGATGCTGAAAATTATTCAATATAAATTGCAATAGCTCTGCTCTGAAGGAGAAATCATTTGCCCTGATCCTTATCTTTTTATGAAATTTAAGCAAATTTATCGAATCTTCAATAAGTTCTATTTTCTGCTCATCATGCTTATTAAATATATTGTAAATGATAAGAATCTGCTTATCCATTTCCCGGGCCTCTTCAATCAATTCCCGCTCAGAGGTAAAATCCGAAGCAGAAGGATCTATAACCAGCAAAAGAAGATCACATTCCTTTAGATCGTTTAATACCTTTTTTCGCTTTTTTTGTCCAAGCTCACCAGATTCATCAATGCCTGCAGTGTCAAAAATTCTGACAGGGCCAAAACCATGCAACTCAAAAAGAGCTATTTTTGTATCTGCAGTTGTCCCAGGAGTTGAGTCTACGATTGATGTTTCCTGCTGTGTAAGGAGATTCATTACAGAGCTTTTGCCTGCATTCATCTTCCCAAATATTCCTATATTGACTCTGTCAACTACCACTGACATCTTGTGCCCTCCTTAAAAAATGAACTGAAACTCCATGGTCCTTAAAATCTGGAATAAGACCAAGCCTAATAATTCTTTCTTTTAAATCATCAATAAATTCCTTAGAATAAACACTTCCTACAGGTTTATTATTATATAGACTATAACTTGATCTAAACTCAAAGGGGGAAAATTGAGGCATAACAACATTTGCACCTGCCAGAAGCCCAAGTTCCCTGCCATCGGGAGACAATGTCTCCAGTGCAGTAGTTGAGGCAATATTGATATCTGGCATAATATGACGCAAAAGTGCAATCATGTTAAGACCAAGATTTAAACTCTCCTGGGGCCTATATTCAATACCACCCAATGGGGTATCTGCATGAGGGATATATGGCCCCATTCCACACATGTCAATGTCCATTTCCTTAAAAAATAGAAGATCCTCTGCAAGGTTCTCAAGACTTTGATATGGTGAGTTAATCATAACACCAGTTCCAACTTGAAATCCAATCTCTCTAAGATCCCTCAAACATCTAATTCTATTTTCAAAGCTCATTGATTCAGGATGAAGTTTTTTGTAGTGAACTGGATCCGATGTTTCTATGCGCAATAAATAGCGACTTGCTCCACTGTTAAAAAATTCTTCATAGACCTCTCTTGTCTGTTCTCCTACAGAAAGAGTTATACTCACCTGAGGATATTTTTCTTTAATGAGCTTTAAAATATACACAACGTAAGAGGTAAACTTTCGATCTCTTCTTTCGCCAGACTGTAGCACAATAGAGGTAATACCTGTTGATAACACCTCTCCCACTGATTGTAATATCTCCTCAAAGGACAGTTCATATCTGCTAATCTTTTTATTACTGCAGCGTATTCCGCAATACAAACAGTCATTTATGCAAATATTGGAAAACTCTATAAGGCCCCTGAAATAGACTTTATCAGATAAAGTATTTCTCCTTATTTCAGAGGCCTTTCTATGAAATTCCTCCTGTTCCCTGCCACGTAGTTCCAGCAGCTCAATGATTTCTTTTTTAGAAATAGATGTCACGTTCACCCTTTTCTATTTTTTCAAGATTTTTGACAGTGGCATCTTTACGTGCCTCATCAGGAATCTCCTGTAGTTCTTTTTCAATCAAAGCCTCTCCGAGCTTTCTCGTCTCTTCATCTGCATAATCCACAAGGTATTCCTTCAATGTCAAAAGAGCATTGGGCTGACAATGAAGCTTAATAAGACCAGGTTTTGCCATATCCATAAAATCCTTACCAACTCTACCTCTCCTATAACAGCCTGTGCAAAAAGAAGGAATATATCCATGCTTGATTATTGACTTTATAACCTCTCCAGTGCTCCTTGTGTCATTAAGTGAAAACTGACCATGATCCCTTGCAGAATCATCAGCACTATAGCCACCAGGATCTGTTCTGGAGCCTGCACTCATCTGAGATACTCCAAGATCAATGAGTTTGTCTCTCATCTGTGGACTCTCCCTTGTAGAAAGAATAATTCCAGTATAGGGCACAGAGCAGCGCAAAACAGCAACAATCTTCATAAAGTCATCATCACTTACAGGATGAGGGACGTTTTCTGCGCAAGGGGCATTTTTTGCATACTCAATTCTCGGTATAGAGATAGTATGAGGCCCTATGCTATATTTTGACATGAGATGCTCTGCGTGTTGCAATAAAGCAAGAGTCTCAAACTTCCAGTTATAAAGACCAAAGAGAGCACCAATGCCAACATCGTGCAGCCCATTCTCAAGGGCTCTATCCATAACAAGGAGACGCCACAGAAAATCCTTTTTCTTTCCAGAGGGATGCATTTTATCGTAAGTTGCTCTGTGATAGGTTTCCTGAAAAACAGTATATGTTCCAATTTTTTTAGTAGCAATTTTTTTGAATTCCTCAGGGCTCAAAGGGGCAATCTCTACATTAATTCTTCTGATAGAGCTGCCCTTTGAATCGCGGACAGAATAAGCAGCATCAATTGTCTCAAGGAAATAATCAAAGGAGGATCTTGCAGGATGCTCGCCCATTAGCATAAGTATTCTTTTGTGACCCTGCTCCAAAATAAGCCTTACCTCATCTTTTACCTCATCAATGGTGAGACACCTTCGCTCCATCTCTTTATTATCCATCCTAAAACCACAGTAGAGGCAATTGTTTGAACAATAATTGGATACGTAAAGAGGAGCAAATAGAACCATCCTATTGCCATAAATCTTTTGCTTAACCTTAAGAGCAGTTTCAAAAAGAAGATTTTTATCTTCCTCGTTATCTATATTGAGAAGCACTGCCGCCTCTTCAACAGAAAGCCCTACAAGAGTCTCAGCCTTTGCAAGTATCTCTTTGACCTCTGTTGAACCAGTTACTTTTTTATCAAGAAGGGACTGCAACCTTTCTTCATCGATAAATGAATGTTCCATAAAAATAGCCTTCCATCAAAATAAAATTACATTAATTTTATGACCATAAAAATAATTTTTTGTTATCATAAAAATCATATACAAAAACAAAATTCCCCTCTCCAAAAAGATAAACTCAAAGGGGAATTTCATATCTTCACAGTTCATAACTCTTAAAAAAACGGGCTTTCAGGCATTAAAATGCCTGAGGCCCCAAAAGGAATATATCTGACATTAAACAGCTTGCTAAGCTCTACTTCTCCGTGGAGTGTAGTGCGTATGCAACAACTCATGGGAGTGATGTCCCAATGGCTCATGAAGAAATTCTTCATATATAAGCTTTATCTCTGGATTATCATGAGATTTGCGCAATGGAAGTGAACTATCTGCAACATATATAGCATCAGCTCTTTTCTTGCGAATCTCAGGAGAAGTTGGTATTGGCTGCCCACCTCCTCCAATACATCCACCAGGGCATGCCATAATTTCTATAAAATGAAAGTTAGCTTTTCCAGATTTAATCTCTTTCATCAATTTATCTGCATTTGCAAGACCATGAGCAACTGCCACGCTAAGCTCTGCACCTTCAAGAAATTTCCACTCATCTTTTACATTTTCAATCTTGATCTTTGCACTTTTGATACCTTCCATTCCACGAACAGGCTCAATATTCAGATTTTTAAAAGGTACCTCTCTCCCTGTGACAATCTCGTATGCAGTTCTAAGAGCAGCCTCCATAACCCCACCAGTTGTTCCAAAAATTACAGCAGCACCTGTTGACTCTCCCATTATGCTGTCATACTTCTCTTCTGGCAGAGATCTAAAATCAATTCCAGCCTGCCTTATCATATGCGCAAGCTCTCTTGTAGTGAGAACATAATCAACATCCCTGAAACCACTGCTGTTCATCTCTGGTCTTGCAGCCTCAAATTTTTTAGCTGTGCATGGCATTATTGAAACAGAGATCATCCTGGCAGGATCAATCCCCTTTTTCTTTGCATAATAGGTCTTTGCTAAGGCTCCAAACATCTGCTGAGGGGATTTACAGGTTGAGAGATTATCAAGCAGCTCCGGATACTGATGCTCAATAAACTTAATCCATCCTGGGGAGCAGGATGTCATCATTGGAAGAGCCACATTTTTTTTCTCAACCAGTGCCTCTTTTAGACGAAGAAGTAACTCTGTCCCTTCTTCTATTATGGTAAGGTCTGCTGTAAAATCTGTATCAAGAACGGAATTAAATCCGAGAGCCTTTAAAGCCGCAACCATCTTTCCTGTGACAATAGCACCAGGTTCCATTCCAAGGGCCTCTCCCAGCCCTACCCTTACTGCAGGAGCAGTTTGCACAACAACATGCACCTGAGGATCATCAATTGCAGCCCAGACATCCTCTATGTAATTTCTCTCTGTAAGAGCACCAGTTGGGCACCTATTTATACACTGACCACAGTTAGTGCAAACAACATAGTGCATGGGCTTATTCATAAAAGTAGAAACCTTTGTATGATTTCCTTTATTCACTGACCACAGAGCAGATACTCCCTGCAGCTCAGCACAGGTTCTAACGCATCTTAAACATCTGATACACTTACTATCATCTTTTACGATAGCAGGAGATGATATATCAATGGGGCTTCTATCTGCGACATCGATAAACTTATCTCCATCAGCAAGATATTCCTGAGCAAGAGCCTGTAGCTCACAGTTTCCGCTTCTGTAACAGGAGGTACACTCCCCGGCATGTTCAGAGAGAAGCAATTCTATAATAGTCTTTCTGGCTTCTCTGACCTTCTTTGTATTAGTGTATATTTGCATACCTTCAGCAGCAGGGACTGCACAGGAGGCAACAAGTGCCCTTGTTCCTTTTTGCTCAACAACACAGACCCTGCAGTTGCCTGCAATACACAAATCCTCATGATGACAAAGAGTTGGGATCCTCACACCCACTTGCTTTGCAGCATTAAGAATTGTGGTTCCTTTATCAACAGTTACCTTTTTATCATTTATGGTTAATGTTACCTTTTCCATTTTTTACTCTCCATGATCTTAGTAGCAAATCTCCTCACGGAAATGCTCTGTAATTGAATTAAAGGGGCTTGCAACCGACTGTCCAAGGCCACATTTGGAAGCAACTGACATAGTTGCAGCAAGTTTACGCAATTCATCAAGATAACTCATTGGTTTTTCACCAGCTCTTATGGCCTCAATCCCCTTCAAAAGCTGCTGGCATCCAACTCTGCATGGTGTGCATTGTCCACAAGACTCTTCTTCAAAAAATTCAAGGAAATTTTTCAATACATGATACATGGAACGTGAGCTATTAAAAAGCATCATGGAACCACCAGTTGGCACTCCCTCAAAGCCAATTACTGTTGTTGCAAAATTTTTCCTTGGAACACAAACACCAGAGGCTCCTCCAACCTGAACAGCCTTTGTGTCTCCATCACCAAAGATATTGACAAACTCCTCTATCGTCATACCCAATGGCAGTTCATATACTCCCTTTACTGAGCAATCTCCAGAGACAGAAAACACTTTGCCTCCCATAGAATCCTTTGTTCCTATGGATTTGAAGTAATCAGCACCCTTTTCTATAATAGTTGCCACATAGGCAAGAGTCTCCACATTATTAACAACAGTTGGCTCATTCATATAACCTGCACCAACTGGAAATGGAGGTTTATTTCGTGGCTCTCCACGATTTCCTTCCATAGATTCAATGAGAGCTGTTTCTTCTCCACAAACGTATGCTCCGCTGCCAGAGCGGACATTCACAGAAAAATTAATTCCCTTTGAATTGAATATCTTATTCCATCGGTCGCAATTGGATTGCAGTTTATCTTTTAAGAAATTATACTCACCCCTCAGATATATATAGCCCTCTGATGCACCAACTGCATAAGCGCATATAGCCATGCCTGTTATAACCTTATCTGATTGTTCATCAAGAATTCTTCTATCTTTAAAAGTCCCTGGTTCACCTTCATCGGCATTGCATATAACATACTTTTTATTTCCAGAGGCAGAGGCAGCTCCTCTCCACTTGATTCCTGTTGGAAATCCAGCTCCACCTCGTCCTCGCAAGCCAGAATCTGTGACCATATTTATAATATCATCAGGCTTCATGGAAAGCCCTTTAGCAAGAATAGCCCCACAGTCTGTGTCTTTAAATATGAGGTTCACTCTCTCCTGCATTTTTTCCAAAAGTTTATTTTTATCTGAAACAGACATATTTTTTCTCCTTCATATCATATATTCCGGCAAAAAATTTTTATTTTACCAGTTCAGTAAGCTCCTCTGCATTAACAGGTTTAGACATTGCTCCATTAAATCCAATCTCATGGATATCAAGAGTTCCTGCAGTTTCGTCTCCTACTGCACTGAGGAGATAAATTTTGACATTCTTATCTTTTGATCTAATTTCTCTACAAAGTCTTATTCCTGAATCCATCTTTTCCATCATGAGATCCAGAAATACAACATCTGGCTTTTCTTTGTTGAACTCATCCATACAATCCTTCTCATTGCCTGCTGTGAATACTATATGCCCTTCACTTGCCAGTATTGCCTTCATGGATTCGATGATATCCATATCATCATCCACCAGAAGTATCTTCTTTGTCGCCATAGACTCCTCCTATTGTTTTTCCATATTACGATATTTCTGAACAACTGCAACAACACTTTCAGGATTGAGTTCAGTATATACATCATCGTTGACAAGCATTGCAGGTCCCTGATGACACCAACCCATACAGTTTGTCTCAAGTAGAGTAAAAAGTCCATCTGGGGTAGTTTCTCCAACTCCTACTTTAAGCTCATTTTTAAGAGCATCAATGATTGCTGACTTTCCTGCCATATCACAGGATATTGTCCTGCATACCCTTATAACATACCGGCCTCTGGGCTCTGTATCAAGAAAAGAATAAAATGTAGCAACACCATAGACTTCCGATGGCGACATCCCGAATGCAGCAGCCACATCCTCCAGCAAATCCTCTTTTAGCCATCTCTCTTTTGAGATAACATACTGAAGAACCGGAAGAAGGCTCTCGCGTCTTGTGCCATGTTTTGCTATGGCTTCCGAAAGAGACTTATTAGTTGTCATAAACATCCCCCATAGTGTTTTTTTGTCAGTTAAATAAAAAAAATAATTTCGTCAACATAAAATAACACTTTTTATAAAAAAATATTCCCAAACATATATTTATTAAAAATTTGGTAACAACAAATTTTAATATGTCTTGATTGATGGATTAGATTCTTTATAGAGAAAAAATGAATATTAACAGACAAAAATTTCTTAAATTAACTGGCGTGGCAATAGCAATGCTTGCAGTTGGTAATGCAATATCCTGCAATCCTGATGCAAAAATTGAAAAAATTGAGCATATCTACACATCTATGGACTCCCCTGATATTTCTAAATACGAAAAAATCTTTTTTGTTCAGGTTAACCAAAACAGATGCCAAGGATGCCACACTTGCAATGATTATTGCGCACTGACATAATAGATAGCAAAAGCCATGGTGGGCTTCATAGAGTCTATAGCCCGACGGATGTGTCAACTGTGGTCAAGCAATATATCCCATGAATTACTTCATACAGAATACTTTGACAGATCGTCAGCTGTCAAAAAAATAAAAGCTTCAGAAATAAAGCTTAAATTTTCAAAAATGTCTATCTGAGCCTTTAAAAGGCTCAGATAAAAAACATTAAGCCTGCGCAATTATATTTAAAAGATAATCTGGAGAAATAGGTTTTTCCAGTGAGCCATTAAAGCCTACTTCATGGACATCATGTGTGCCTGCATTATCACTACCAACAGAGCTGAGCATATAT
>MWCI01000026.1 GCA_002069965.1 Spirochaetes bacterium ADurb.Bin218
TTCTGTTGTCCATAAGCCATCCAGGTATATTGCATCAAAGGAATTATTGATGATACAATCATTTATAAATTGGTTTATTTTCGGATCATAATGGTTCTGAGCATAGCGTGGACGTGTGCTAAAAATACCTGTTAAGTAATCATATATAAAAAGAGCTTTGTTTCTGCGTCGCAAATATTTCTTTGTTTTGACAATATGATAATCAATATTTCTTTCTTTAAAAAATTGCAAAGAATGGTTTTCATCCTGACCAGTGACATTAAAAGATATTACAGTAATATTATCATTTTGGATATAGTGTTCCATAATTTTGGAAAGAGTTGCCTTTTTGCCTCCATCTGATTGAGGATAAACAATCTGTGTGGTTATGAATAAAATATTTTTAACCATATTCCCCTTATTATATGTTGTTATTTTTTATTTTTAATACTGAAAAATATAGACCAATTAAAGCCCATTGGAAAATAATAAAAAAAGCGCCATGATTAAATGAGTGTAATATAAATGCTGGAAAGAAGAAAATATAACTATACTTAAAAAACTTTAGCATGGAATGGGTATCTGTATTTTGTATGTCAATTTTAATAAAAGATCTAGTTGTCTTTGCAATAAAAATTATTAATGGAATTATTCCCATAATGCCAGTTTCAATAAGTATTCGAATGAATAATGCTTTTGCTGTTAAAGCCATCTTTGTGGTGACAAAATAAGCAATTTCTGCATTTTGCCCCCAGTGAGGGATATAGTTATCTAAAAAATATTTTGCATTACCAAAACCTACACCAAAAATCGGTGAATAAAAGAATTGTTTTAATCCAGCTACAAGCAAGGAAAAGCGTGTCTGAGCAGAGCCTTGATAGCTGCCATCCATAAACAATTTTATTATAGACTCTTTAAGTAGGTTCAAAAATTCGTCATTCTTTGCTATGCAATACAATAATAAAATTATTATTAGAGGAATAGAAATTATGAGGAATTTGTTATATTTTGTATAAATTTGTATTTTTTTATACTTAAAAACTAAATATAAAAAAATAATAATTTGCATTAATAATACTATAAATCCTGCTGTTGAAAATGTAAATATAATTAAAGGCAATGATAATAGAAGCAGCAAGTATTCGGCTTTTATTTTAAAATGTTCAAATACTGTAAAATTTGATAATGCAGAAGAAAATAAAAAAGGATAGAATAGAGTTTGCAACATATATGCGGCAATACTTGGCTCTTGATTTGTAAGCATAATTCTTTTCCATAGTAATACCTGTGGTTGTAGATTTGAATTTTTAAACATTTCAATCCAACTGAAATTTATATATTTTTGAATTGTCATATAAAATGAAATCAAGGCTTCATTCGGAAATAATAAAACAAGTATTTGAATATATCCGTATATTATTACAAAAAGTAATGAAAAATAAATAGTTCTAATCGAAAGTTGTAAATCGTCTCTTTGATTATTATAAGTATATGTATATATAAAACTCAAAAAGATTAAACCTATAGTCCATGCTTTTAGAATTGATTCTTTAATCACAATTGTATCAGGAATAATTTTTGTAAAATAGAAGTAGCTGCTTAGTATAATACCAGATAAATAAATATAAGTGCAGTATATTAATAGTATCAGTATGATAGAGTCAATTTTTATTTTAGTATTTTTATTTATATATAATATGATGCTTATAATAGTTCCTATGAGTAAAAAAATTAAAGAAGCATTTTGACACCATGCTTTAAAATAATCAAAAAAGTAGCCTAATGCTGTAAATGGTAGAAAAAAAATAAAAAGGACATATATTAATTGACTAATTGAATACCTTTTTAAATTTAAAATCATTGCTTTAAAACCGTTTTATTTTAGATTTTTTAATTTTTATGTTTACAAATTAAGCAATGCTTAAAGTTAGCAACGATAATGTCTACAAATTTTTATCCCAGAAGGTTTTTTTAAGTGACTTCAAAATCAAAAATATTTAAAGATAGCTTAATAGTAAATGCTGCATCAGTAATCGAAAAGATAGTATTTTTCATAGTCAACATCATTATAGCGCGCTATCTTTCTGTAGAGCATTTCGGAGAATATTCAACTGCTCTAAGTTATGCAACCTTTTTTTCCATAATGACAGATATAGGTATAAATGCCTCTCTTATACGGTTTATAAATTTAGAAAAAAAATCTCAGAATGAGCATTTTACCAATGCCTTTTTCACAAAGCTATCTTTAGCAATAATAATGTATATGCTCATGGCTTTTTCTTTGATGTTTATGGGATACAACAGGGATGTTGTAAATTTAACACTCATACTTGGCTTGGTTAGAATAGGCAATGAGTTTATGAAGACTTTCTATGCGCTGGATGAGGCAAAGCAGCAATTTTTATTTCCATCAGTTGTTAATTCCCTCTATGTTGTATTTTTTTTCTTAGGGGTTGTTGCTGTTATTTTTTTTCAGGGCAACTACTATCATCTATGCCTTGTCAGGCTGGTGATAGTTTATCTTTTTATTGCATTGCTTACTGTGCATATTTTCAAGAAAGTAAAATTCAGGCTTAAGACGCCTCTATTTATTGCATTCATAAAAAGTGCAATACCATTTTCAACAATTGCGGTGCTCAGTAACCTCACATTCAGAATTAACGCAATTATAATATCATTAATGATTGGTACAACCAAGGTTGGATTTTTTAGTAACAGCATTTTATTTGTCGATACACTTGCCATAATTCCGGGAAATCTTAGAAGAATACTCATGCCAACGCTTTACAGTGCTTTAGAAAAAAATGATGAATCTAAATTCCAGTTTTCTTTTGATATTTTGAGCAAATATTTTGGAATTGTTTCATTTTATCTTATGATGATATTATTTTTATATTCAGAGTTTATAATAAAAGCAGTCTTTGGGGGCAAATATTTAGAATCTGCAATTCTTTTAAAGATAATTGCCTTTTCTGTGCTCTTTGTGTTCAATGTGGCCTCTATTGTTTTAGTAGGTAAAGACAGACAGGATATTCTCTCCAGAATAATGCTATTTGCAACAATAGTAAATATTTTGGCAAATATTGTGCTCATAAATATTTTTGACGTTGAAGGGGCTGCAGCATCTGTAACCCTGACCTATGGTGTGATTTTCTTTATGAGCCACTATTATCTTAGAAAACTTGAGTCCATTAAAATGATCCCTGCATTTAGAAAATATGTTATTATGGGGTTAATAGTTTGTGTAGCATCTCTGTGTTATGAGTTTTTAATTTATAAAAATTTTTCGCTCCCTGGGTCTTTTGCAACCATAACTATTCTTTATGGATTGCTTATTATTCTCTTTGTTATGGACAGGGATGATATAAGGATTTTTAAGGAAATTCTTGGACTCAAAAATCCCTCCTAATTTATCTCCCAGAATTTTTTCCCTGGAACACCCCCTTCAGTTAACAGAACTGACTGAATATCCGGTATATTTTCCTTTATGGTTTTTTCAAGAGCCTCGATGAACATTTTTTCAGAGCCAGGGACTATTGTAATATCCTTTTCTATAACAACAGGAAGTATATCAATGAGGCATACTCTGCCATTATCTGTTTTGATAAACCAGACCTTTTTTACCAGGAGGTTTACAGGGACATTGGAAGAGGTGTTTTCAAACCATGATCCCTCTGCCACAATGGACAAAAGTTTTGAAACAAAAATATCCTCATCAATATCCTTATCAATGGTGCGATACTCAGAGATTATCTCTTTGCAGCCCTCAGAGGGGATATATATTTTAATTTTGTCTTTGCTCTCAATAGCAGGCAGAGAAGGAAATATATCAAAAATATTTTTATCCATGTGAATAGATATAAAGACATAATCCAGCAGAAATATAACAGAAAGAGCAATAATAGCAATTCGAGTTTTTTCTTTTGGATTTTGCTCCATAAGTTTCCATGTGTCAAGAATCCATGTTTTTAATTGAGATATGCCATTTGCCAGCCTTTCTTTATATTTTAAAAAGAAGTTTTTTGAATCTCTTAGCAATGATTTTATCTTTTGTATAATCTTCATACGTAATAACCAGAATTAAAGTTTTATTTTAGCCTTTACTATAAATATAAAGAATTTATACACCTCATTTACACCTGGCTCTGAGATGTTTCATTTGCTATACTTTAAAGATAAAGCTATAGTTTTATTCAATCATTTTATTATATTTTTTGATAAAATTTAGTATGCCCTCTGTGATGGCAGAGGATATTTTTTCCTGATAATCTCTTCTTGTGAGGTATTTTGCCTCCTTTGGATTTGTAATAAATCCCACCTCAACAAGCACTGCTGGCATAAGGGCTCCTCTGAGAACATAAAAATCTGCCCTGTGCACTCCCTTTGATTTAAATTCATGAATATTTGCGTCAAGAGCCCTTTGAACAGATTCTGCTAAAAGTGAGCTTTCTCTCTGGATTTGAGTTGTAAGCATAAGGGCTTCCATATATTCTGTATCATCATATTTTTTCCCTTTTTTATCTTCAAGGACAATGACGTTGTTTTCCAGTGCTGCTGTTTTTCTTGCCTCTTCATTTGTGGGATTTTGGGAGAGGTAGTAGGTTTCAAATCCTGAGATTTTATTGCTAATTGAGGCATTTACATGGATGCTCACAAATATGCCATTTATACCTTTTTTTAGTTCTCTGTTTGCAATCTCTGCTCTTTCTGCAAGCTCAATAAAAATATCGCTTTTTCGTGTTTCTTTTATTTTAACAGCGCTAAGAGCCTTTTGCAATTTTTGTGATACCTGACCTGATATTTGCAGTGTTATATCTTTTTCTCTTATGCCTCCCTTTCCTATGGCACCGGGGTCTTTTCCCCCATGGCCTGGATCTATAATAATAAATCCAATTCTATCCCTGGTGATTGACTCTTCTTTGTATTTTTTTTCTTTTTCCTCTGGCATTTTGACCTTTGTAGATATTTCAAAGGCTGAATTTTTTTTTGTTAAAATAACTTCAGGGAAAAAACTTTCTATTAGTTTTATTGCAATGTCCTCTGGCAAATATATACCTGACTTGTATCTGCATACTGGATTTAAGGATGCCCATAGGGAATTGTCTATTATTACAACAGAATAATCAGGCTTATAGACAAGATAGTGATTTTTATAGTATAACCTTCCCTTCTGAAAAACAGGGTCAAAGGTGCTTTCGATGTTGAATTTATTAATTATTTCATAGAGAGAGACATAGTTATTGCCATTGATATTTTCAACGGTAAGGCGATCGTTACCTGCACCTGTTATGGCCAGCAGAAGCAATGGGAAGAGAGCTTTAGCAATTATTCTTTTTATTTTTATAATATACGGAGTATGTTTTAACATATAAAATTGAGCCTGTGATATAAAATCCAAGGGATAAAATAGCTATTAGTGATTTTAGCTCTATATTAAATATTATGTTTTTTAGGTCTATGATATATAAAATTGCAGTAAGAGCCATGAGTGCGATTCCTGCTTTTCCAAATATATTTGGAGCAACCTCGATATCTCTTCTATAGAATAAAAGCAGAGCTGAGACTACTACAAAGATCTCTCTTATAAGTATAATGGCAAGGATCCACCAGGGCAGGCCCTTATAATAAATCAGAGAGGAGCCTAAGGTTATGAGGCAAATTTTATCTGCCATTGGATCAAGTAGCTGTCCCAGCTCTGTCACCTGGTTGAATTTTCTGGCAAGCATGCCATCAAAAAAGTCTGTGACCATAACAATGGCAAAAAATATTAGTTGCCAGGTTATGTAGCCTTTGTCTCCTGTAACAGATTCTTTATCCAAAAAGAATACGATGAAGGGTAAAGATGAAATCCTTATAACTGTGAGAAGATTTGATATTGTCCAGATATTTTTTTTGAAAAGATCCCTTAACCTCATTAAAACTCTGCCTGAAAATTTTTTATTGAATTCAAAGCCTATAAAGGCACAATTGTCCAGTCAAGATATTTTTAGGTAGACAGCAGCTCTGTAGATTTTAATTGACAATAAGTGCGCTTTCTAAGATTAAATTGATAGTGCTGTTATATTAAATATATTATTTAAATGAAGGTAGAATTTTATGAAATCATATAAAATATTCAATGCAATAGCCTTGCTTTTGATTCTTGTTGTTTTTTTTAGTTGCAAAAAAAGCGATGAGGGAGGTCTCTTGCTCAATAATTCAGCCCCCAGAAAATTTGCTGTGGTTATAACCCCAAATACTGCAATGAGAATTGATCCCCTTGTGTTTTCTTCAAGGGTTGCCTTGCTTAAAAAGGGAGATTTTGGCGAGGTCATTGATCGCACCACTGAAGAAAAAAGAGTTGGTTCAAATCGAAATTACTGGTATAAAATAAAGCTATCCAATGGAATTCAGGGTTGGGTCTTTGGTGAAAATCTAAATATACTGGAAAATGCTGATAGTGATAATGTCGAGTCTTACCTTGGAAAGTTCTGGGAGAAGGAGTCTGAGGAGCTTAAAAAAGAACTCCATGGGAAGTGGTGGAGCGTTAACAGATTTAATGATTTTACAAATCATTGTCTTGAGATATATAACGATGGTAGATATAAATCTTATCTTAAGGGAGCCACAAAAAAATTAGAGGGTGAATATAATTTTGATTTTAATAAAAGTCAGATTATATTCTTAGGGGAAACCTCTTTTGAGGGTAATTTGTATTTTGTCAAAAGAGGTGATGTCTATACTCTTTATAGAGAATCAGATAAAGATGAGATTAAATTTAAAAAGATCAATGTAAATCCTGAATCAGAAAATGAGGACTCAACTCTGGTAAAGAAAAGTCAGGAAGAGGAAGAAAAACAGGAAAAAAATGAAAGTGAGACTGAATAAATATTTGACTCTCTGCGGTCTTGGTTCAAGGAGGAAGGTTGAGGATTTTATTACCTCTGGCCTTATCAAGATAAATGGGGAGGTTGTGAGGGAACTGGGAAGTGTTATTGACACAGAGACCGATAAGGTCTTTTTTAAAGATAGTGAGCTTGTAGCCTCTGAAAAGAAGTATTATCTGATCTTAAACAAGCCTGAGGGATTTGTTACAACTCTTTCTGATGAAAAGGGCAGACCTACTGTGATGGATCTCATTCCAGAGAAGTTCAAGCGCTGTGGGGTAATCCCAGTGGGTAGGCTTGACAAAGACACAGAGGGACTGTTGCTTTTTACAAATGATGGAGATCTTGCCTATAGATTAACTCGTCCTGAATTTAAGGTTCCAAAGGAATATAGCCTGATTCTTAATGCGCCTCTGGCTCCTGAACATAAAAAGATTATAGAGAAGGGATATTTTGTTCACCAGATAAAGATAAAAACAGCCCCTGCAAAAGTTGAGCTGGAAAATGAAAGGGGCGATAGGGTGAAAATTACAATTATGGAAGGTAAAAAACGGCAGGTGAGGTATACCTTTGGCAATCTTGGCTATAAGGTGCTAAAACTCAGGAGAGTTGGCCTTGGGCCTCTTCGTCTTGGAAATATTGCAAAGGGTGAGCACAGGCTGCTGAAAAATTATGAGGTAAAGGCTCTCATGGAAAGTGCAAAGCCAGTTAAATTCAGGGAAAAGAAATATTAAAGCGGTTTATTGCAAATTGAGAACTTTATTTATTCTCAAGAGGTGGCTTATCCTTGAACAAGGTAATATTTTCTTGATTCTACACTAAAAATTATATTTAGGAAAAATTACTGATAAATTGAAATCCTTTTTTACATTAAAAGGATTTTAGTGCTTAAGTATTTTAAAAAGACCTTCCATGCGTTTTGAGGCTTCACTGTCTGGGATTTTTTCCATTGAAATGAAATATTCTATATTGGAAGAGCCACTGTCGTTTAGTAAGTTTTTTTCTGTAAGTATTCTCTTGAGATTTGTTATTGTTCCTTTGTTGCCATCTATTACGTCAATGTGAGATGGCAAAATTTCCTGAAATATTTTTTTAAAAAATATGAAGTGTGTGCATCCCAGAACTACTGTTCCATAATCTGAGAGTTCGAATTTTGCAAATTCTCTTTTTAGATATTCTTTAGCCCGAATGGTGTTAAATTTACCTTCCTCTGCCATTGGGACAAGTTCTGGTAATGGCAAGAGATCCACTATGTGCTCGTTGTCTACTCTTTCTATCAGGTTTTTTAGCTTTTCTTCTTTCAGAGTCAGAGGTGTTGCTGTCACTATTACCCTTTTATGATTTTGCTCGCTTTTTTCCACAGCTGGTTTAACAGCTGGTTCCATCCCTATTATGGGGATAGAATAGGATTTCCGTAGATCTTCTATTGTAACGCTTGTTGCTGTGTTACAGGCAATTATCAATGCCTTTATATCTTTGCCAAGAATAAAGTCCACAGCTTTTTTTACAAGATTGTGCACCTCCTCCTTGGATTTGATCCCATAAGGGGCATTTTTTGAATCAGCAAAATAAAGATAGTTTTCCTTTGGGAGAGTCTGTAGTGCCTCAAATAGGACTGTAAGGCCTCCTATGCCTGAATCAAAAAAGGCTATTGCTTTTTCTCTTTCCATGGCATAAGATTTACACAGTATATCATACAGTCAAATGTTTTTGGTTTTTATATAAGTCCAAGGGATATAAAAATTGTCAGGGAAATTACAATAACTAACGCAAAAGTTGATGTAAATATAAGCTGTCTCTTTGTATTTTTCATGTCATAGACAAAATATGCAATCTCAAAAAAAGGCCAATAACCAATGATAAAGATTAAGTATGGAAAATCAGCTTTCCACCAGGAATAATTCCAGATAAGAGCACCCCATTTATTAAGCAGTATTTCAACCAGGACACATAGCCATGCCATTATGAAGGCGAAAAAATGGCGATTATTTATGCCAAGGATTGTTGCATCTCTGTCCTCTGGCAATAGTTTTGTGCTTGCAAGACCAAGAATAAGAAACATAAAAATTATCTCTATATTCCAGCCCATGAGAGGTTGATAAGCTGTTGGAAAAGAACACATCCATACAGCAGAAAAGCCTGTGGCTGTATAAAAAAGACCATTCCATATTTCATTAAAGGCATCCATTAAAAAGAAGGAAAGACCAGCACATATACCAGCGAGATTGTTTTTCTTTATTTCATCAAGATAGAGATATACCACATAGACAAATAAAGGAACAATATACCATTTGAATAGTGAAGATTTTCTTAATATAGAAAAGGCCTCATCAGCACCAGAAGCTACACCATTGTAGTGAGTAAAAAGAGGAATAAGCCACACAGTGATATAGGCTAAAGCTATAATGGACCATATTATTACACTCTGGACTTTTCGAGTTTTGAAACTCATGGCATGGCCTCCTTTAACTTGAAAGTTTTTATCAATTGAATAGTCCTATGTCAATAATTATTTGGCAATAAAATTCACAGGGAAATGGGGTAAAGAAGTGGCTATTAGTAAAAGAGACTATGATGCGGCTTTTAATTGATACACACATTGGCGAGATCATAATGAAAAAATTATATTGACAAAAACTGACTTATTTTTAGGATAAACTCTTCCAGAGTCTTTTTTAAATTGAAAAATCGAATGAAATAATATAATATGATAATATTTTAATGATTAAGAGAGGTAATAAGAGATGAAAAGGACATTCCAGCCAAGCACATTGAAAAGGGTTAAAAAACACGGATTTAGAGCAAGAATGGCAGATGCTGAGGGGAGAAAGGTTCTCCAGAGGAGGAGAAGAAAAGGCAGAAGGAAACTCACAGTTTCTGACGAGAAGAGGATGCCTAAATAATCTGTTTAAATTTTTGATGTGAAAAGAGTTTATTCTTTAAAAGGTAAGAAATCATACAGTAAAGTTTTTGTAAAAGGACGAAAGAAAAAGGGCAAAGGAGTTGTTGTTTTTGTTTTGAAAGATAACACTATAGAAGAGACTGATAATCAAGGCAACATAAAAAAAATTAAAGTGGGTATCTCCATAAGTAAAAAAATTGGCAAAGCAAATAAGAGGAATCTGTTGAAGAGAAGAGTTAGATCTATTTGCCACGAATTATTAAATGATATGAATGATGGATTATCAGTGATTGTAAAGCCCTATCCGGAATCATTGTATATGAGTTATAGTGAACTCAAAAGTGATATTGAGGGTCTTTTTAGATATACTGGAGTTATAAATGAAAAGAGCTGAAAATCTATCGTGGTTAAAGGCTACAGGTCAGATAAGCGCTATAGCCATGATTAGATTATATAAATATCTAATTTCTCCGCTGCTGCCAAAGGCCTGCAGATATTATCCTTCCTGTTCTGCTTATTCAGAAGAGGCTATAAGGCGTTTTGGCCTTATAAAGGGTGGATATCTTGCTGCAAGGAGGGTTTTGTCCTGTAATCCCTTTGGCGGTTATGGATATGATCCTGTTCCGGATAAGTTTTCTTTAAAAAGATAGTTTTCTTTCCTAAAAATTTTCTTACCTTGCCTTTATACTCTTTTTGCATCGTTATAATTCATTTAAAGTTTGAAATTTTATGTTTATAAGGAATAAATGATGGAAAAGAGAACGTTACTGGCTGTTATTCTTACAATGGCTGTCTGGCTTGCATGGTTCTGGTATTTTGCGCCAGAGAAGTCTGTTAATCCACCTGAGAGTGTAACAACTGAGCAAGCTGCTACAACTGAAACCAATAAGACTGTAGAAGAGCCTAAAAAGGCTTCAGCAGTTGCAATGCCTGCTATAAATAAAAATATTAAAGAGGAAAAGTTAGATCTCAAAACAGGGAAGTTTTCCTTTGTGCTTTCAAATAAAGGTGCAAAAATTGAGAAAGCTAATTATTCACAGAGAAATATAGAACTTTCCCTTGAAGATGGATTATTTAACTCAAAGGGTGGTCTTGATTTTGCTCTTCATTTTTCTGAAGAGGAGTTTTTGAAAGGCTCTGCCCTTGATGATATTTTGTGGAATGTTGAAAGGATTGATGATAAGACAGTTAAATTTTCTACTGATCTTTTAAAGGATGGAAATGATCTCAGAATTGAGAAAACTTATAGATTTTCTGAAAAGGGCTATGATTTCTTTGTTGACTACAGGATAGTAAACAAGGGCAAAAATGAGGCTATCTTTAATTCAGGGATGATTTTCTCCCCTGGTGCAACCCTCGGGCCTAAACTTGATTATTCCAATAGGTACAATAACCTTACTGGCATTTACTCCATTGGCGATGACTATGAGCAGAATCATAAAGGTGGCGGTTTCTTCTCTGCTCCAGAGATTTTAAAGAAGAAGTCTGGCTCTGTGGACTATACTGGTGTTATGAGCAGATACTTTTTGCTTATTATGATTCCTCAACAGTTCACTGGAAATGAAATGCTTTTTGATAATAGGGCAGACAGTGGCTATAGAACAGGTCTTAGAGTGGATATTGGAACTATCGCTGCTGGATCTGAGGCTGTTAGATCTTTTAGAATTTATCTTGGTGAAAAGGACAAGGAGTTACTTGGGGCTGTAGATGAAAAGATAGTAGCTGCCTCTGATGTTAGCACTCTAATTGAGCCTATAAGATATTTTGTGATATGGGCTCTAATGGGGATTAACAGGCTATTCAACAACCTTGGCTGGTCACTTGTGATTTTTTCAATACTCACAAAGATTGTTTTTATGCCGCTAACAAAGAAGTCTACAGACTCAATGAAAAAGATGCAGGAGATTGCTCCTCAGATTAAAAAACTTCAGGAAAAATACAAGGATAAACCTGACGTGCTCCAGAAGGAGACCATGAAGCTCTATAAAGAAAATAATGTTAATCCACTGGGCGGATGCTTGCCATTGTTGCTGCAGATGCCATTTTTCTTTGCTCTTTATAGCGCTTTGATTAACTCCATAGATTTATGGAATGCCCCTTTTATGTTATGGATGAAGGATCTCTCAATGCCTGATACTGTTGCATATATTGCAGGCATCCAGATAAACATTCTGCCTCTGCTTATGACTGCTTCAACTTTTATTCAACAGAAGCAGACTACAGTGGATACAGGGAATCAGCAGCAAAAGATATTGATGTATATGATGCCTATACTACTGCTTTTTATATTCTGGACAATGCCCTCAGGTTTGGTCCTTTACTGGTTTTTACAGAACTTATATCAGATAATACATCAGTATGTTGCAACAAAACTCTCTAAAGCATCATAAGGGAATGATTAAAGAAAATAATAATTTTCAGGAGGCTTAATAATGAAAGTGATTGAAGTAGAAGGGAGAACATCTGAAGATGCTACCAAGAAAGCCTTAGCTGAGTTAGGTATTAAAGATGCCTCTAAAGTTAGCGTCGAAGTGATAGACCATGGGAAAAGTGGAATCTTTGGTTTTGGTGTTTCAAGGCCTGCTAAGGTGAGAATTTACTACAATGAAAGTAATGAGGATATTGGCGATAAAGTAAGAGAAATGATAAACGAGCTCTTCAAGAAGATGGAATTGGAAGGTGGTGTTAAAGATATTAAGGAAGGAGAGAACAAGGTCTATGTTGAGCTTGAGAGTAAAACAGGCTCTGGCCTCATAATAGGGAAGAAGGGTAAGACCCTTGAGGCTCTGCAGTTTATGGTAAACCTCATGATCAACAATCTCACTGGAAGTGAAAAGAAGATAATTCTTGATATTGAATCTTACAGAGATAAAAGAGAAAAGGCTCTTAAGAAGATGTCAAGGGAGATGGCTCAAAAGGTTATAAAAACAGGAAGACCTCTTACTCTTGAGCCAATGAATCCCTTTGAAAGAAGGCTTATTCACCTGACTCTGCAAAATGACAAGAGGGTAACTACAAAAAGCGAGGGTCAGGGCATTTACAGGAAGATAAAGATTTTCCCTGTTAACAATAGAAAGTAGTATGTTATTTGATACCATCTGTGCACCGGCAACAGCTCCGGTTAACTCTGCACTATCTGTTATAAGAATTAGCGGCCGTGATAGTCTTGCGGTCGCTTCTTCTATATTTTCGAATCCAGCAAAGATTCTGGATCGCCATGCTGCCTATGGTTCTATTCTTTCTGATGGTGAGATAGTTGATGATGTGATCCTCCTCTTTTATAAAGGTCCAAAGAGCTTTACGGGTGAGGATGTTGTTGAGATTATATGCCATGGTAATCCTGTTATTGTAAGTAAGATAATGAAACTCCTTTTTAATAAAGGAGCAAGAGCTGCTCTGCCTGGTGAGTTTACTCAACGGGCCTTTTTAAATGGCAAGGTCGATCTCACAGAGGCTGAGGCTATCAATACCTTAATCAATTCCAGAAGTGATTGGGAGATAAAAAAGGCTCTTGAGCAAATGCACGGTGCCATATCTAAAATTGTCTCTCTAATAAAAGATAGAATTATTGAGCTTAAGGCAGATATAGAGGCTGGCATTGACTTTAGTGAAGAGGATATTGAATTTGTATCTTATGATGAAGCTAAAAACATAGCCCTTTCTATTAAAAGCGATCTTGAGGATTTTCTGCGAAGGTGTAGAGTCGGCGAGCGAGTCAGTAAGGGTATTGATGTGATTCTTGCTGGTAGGCCAAATGTAGGAAAATCGAGTTTGCTCAATCTTATTCTTAATGAGGACAGGGCAATAGTCTCGGACATCCCTGGAACCACAAGGGATATAATCAGGGAGAGTGTGCAGATTGGTGGTGTTAGAATAAATCTCACGGATACTGCTGGTATTGCAGAGCCTGGTGATGATATTGAGAGGATTGGAATTGAACTTTCCAAAAAGAAAATATCCGATGCCTCTATTGTCGTAGCTATAATTGATGCCAGGGATGGATTTACTGATAGAGACAGGGAGATCTTTGAGCTTTTTAAAGATAAAAGGGTTATCTATGTAATTAATAAAAAAGATCTTGTTGATGAAAAGAGCCTTGATAACATAAGAAAAGAAACTGGTATTGATTTTATTGCAATATCTGCAAAAAGTGGTGATGGCTTTAAGGAGCTTGAAAAGGCCATTGCAGATATAATCAATAATGATTTTGTGGACTACAGCGATTCCTTTATTGCAGATGCAAGGATTCAGTCAATATTAAATGAGGCAATAGATATACTATGCCGGATTATTTCTCTCTTTGAAAGTAAGGAATTGCCAGAGATCATTGCCTCGGAGCTTAATGAGCTTATATATAAGATTTCTGAGATTACAGGTGAAATATCTGCTGATGATATTCTTGGATCTATATTCAGAAGGTTTTGCATAGGAAAATAGAATTTCTGTGAGTCTCTAAATCAGAGATAGAATCTTTCTTATTTCATTAAAATCACTGCAATTATATATCACAGCATAGTCCTCAAGCTCGAAATTATTTTTTGCTATTTTCTCAAAGTCCAGCTCTTCTCCATTGAGATATCTAATATGACTTCCAGCTTTAGTGACAACTGGTATTGCTCCAGCCCAGTCCCACAGGTATGATTTCCCAATAAATGCAAGGACCCTGTTTCGACTATTATCTGCTGCAAGGCAGGCGTGTAAAGCTGTGGAGCCTAAGTTCCTGGCCTTTCCTGGAAAGTTCAGCTTTACACCCTTGATCTCAGAGGAGTAGAATATATTTGTTTCGTTATCTACAGGCATGTTTTCCCATATAAGGAGAGGCTTTGAATTTAAATAAGAAAAATCATCGTCACAGTGAAACAGGAGTTCACATCCTGGAGAATAAACAAAGCCATAGAGCGGGCTGTATCCATGGAAAATACCCACAGAGACACACCAGAAGGGTAGGTGCATGCTAAACATGGCAGTGCCATCTATGGGATCTATTATTATATTGATTGCATCATCTTTAAGGCATGTGCCTTTGTTTATGTTTTCTTCGCTTATGAGGTTAAAATCTGGGAACTTTTTTGTTACCTTTTCGAATAGATAATTCTGAACATAATAATCTGCATCTGTAACTATTGTTTTGTCATCCTTTCTTCTGGCATTGATATTTTTTTTCTGTATTGAAAGAGCTCTATCTCCTGCTGCACAGATAGTCTTTTTAAAGAATAAAATCTCCTTTTTTGTAAGAGAGTCTATCATCTTTTACTCACCAAGATATGCTGCTTTTACCTTTGGATTTTCCAGAAGATTTGAGCTTTTATCTACCATGACAATGTTGCCTGTTTCCAGAACATAGCCTCTATCGGATATTTTGAGAGCCATTCTTGCGTTTTGTTCCACAAGGAGTATTGTAACTCCGCTTTCTTTGTTTATCCTGGTTATGATTTGAAATATGTTCTGTATGATTATTGGTGCAAGGCCAAGGGCTGGCTCATCAAGGAGCAAGAGTTTTGGTGAATTCATCAAAGCCCTTGCAATGGCAAGCATCTGTTGTTCACCACCAGAAAGAGATCCTGCAAGTTGTTTTCTCCTGTCTTTGAGAATCTCAAACATTTCATATTTTTCTTCAATTCTCTGCTCTATGAGTTTCTTGTCCTTTATGAGAAATGCTCCCATTTCTAAGTTTTCCTTTACTGTCATCTCTGGGAATATTCCTCTCCCCTCAGGGACAAGGGATATGCCTTTTTTTACAATTACATCTGTTGGGGTCGATATATTTTTTTTATCCCTTTCTGGATATACTCCATTTAATATTTCGCTGTTATATGTTACCTCCCCCTCATTTAAGGGTTCAAGTCCCACTATGGATTTAAGGAGAGTTGATTTTCCTGCACCATTGGCGCCAATGAGTGCAACGATCTCTGCCTCTGCAATATGGAGGTCAACTCCTTTCAGTGCCTCAATATTTCCGTATCTTACATGTGCATTTTTTAGTTCAAGTATATTGTTATTCATCGGATTTACCTAAATACGCCTCTATTACTTCTGGATTATTTTGAACATCATCTGGTGTCTCTTCTGCAATTTTTCTGCCATAGTTTAGCACTATGATTTTATCGCAGATGTTCATGACTAATTTCATATCATGCTCAATGAGGACAACTGTTATTCCAAGATCTCTGATTTTTTTTATAGTTCCCATCAGCTCTTCTGTTTCCTGTGGATTCATCCCTGCTGCAGGTTCATCCAGAAAGAGCATGTCTGGTTCCGTAGCAAGAGCTCGAGCGATTTCTAATTCTCTCTGTTTGCCGTATGGAAGATTTTTAGCATACTCATCTCTGACATTCAGTAGATCAAAAAATTCCAGCCATTTCAAGGAATTAAAGTATATATCCCTCTCTTCTCTGGCGACAAAGATGCGACCCATGATGAAGTTCAGATATTTGTTTGAGGTGAATTTGGGGTGATTTCCACGAAAATGTCTGCCTATCATTACATTTTCAAAGACAGTCATCTCCTTGAAAAGGCGGATGTTCTGGAATGTCCTTGCTATTCCCTTGCGTGTGATCTGGTAGGCTGGCAAGGGGATTATGTCTTCACCTTTAAAGAATACAAAACCACCTGTTGGATAGTCAAGGCCAGTTATGGTGTTAAATAGAGTTGTTTTCCCTGCTCCATTGGGACCAATTATTCCTGTAATTGTGTTTTTAAATATCTCTATGCTGACATCAGAGACAGCAACAACTCCGCCAAATTCTCTTCTTAAGTTTTGTGTATATAGCAAAGGCACTTTACTTCTCCAGATGTAAAATTTCTTCTTTGATTATTTTTGCATAATTTAACTTCACTCTACCTATTATGCCCTGAGGCCTGTAGATCATCATCAACACAAGGATAAGCCCAAATATGACCTGGTTTATCTGAGGTGGTATTATGTGAGATATGCCTACAAGCCGTGGTATCTCAGAGGCTATTACTATTATTATTACACCAACCACTGTTGCAAAGTTATTCCCAAGACCTCCAAGGACAGCCATACACAGTATCATTATGGACATCATAAAATCAAAGGTGAGAGGTGCAACTGATTGATTATATGCAGCAAAGAGACTTCCTGCAATTCCTGCCATAAAAGCCCCTGTTGTAAAGGCTCCTATTTTGTATTTTGCTGTATTTATGCCCATAGCAGAGGCTGCAATCTCATCCTCTCTTATGGCCTCCAATGCTCTCCCGATTCTTGAGCGAACAATTCGACGCACAAAATAATAACAGAAAGCCAATATTGCCCATATAAGAACTGCCCAGGGAACTTTGTCAATGGCAGAAAAGGTTATGCCAAAAGCCTGAGGTCCTGGAATTCCATTTATACCCATTGGGCCCTTTGTTACGCTGTCCCAGTTAACAATTATGTTTTTTACAATCTCCCCAAAGCCCAGGGTTGCAATTGCAAGATAGTCCCCCTTAAGCCTCAATGTTGGTATTCCTATGAGTATTCCAAAAATAGCGGCCACCAGCCCTGAGAGTAACATGGCTTCAAAAAATCCAAAGTGAAGTGCTGTCATGAAAATTGCTGTTGTATAAGCTCCTATGGCAATAAAGGCAGCCTGACATAGAGAGAGAAGTCCAGTATAACCCACAATAAGGTTGAGTCCAATGCCAGCTATGGCATATATTCCTATATAGATAATTATTAGCAAAATAAAATTTAGCATCTTAAACCTTCTCCCTGATATTTTTCATTAATAAGCCGCTTGGTCTAAAAAGCAGTATAATAATCAGAACTGAAAAGGCGATTGTATCCTTAAGCCCCTGAGGTATGCCTATAATTACAACGCCAAAGGTTTCCAGAAGACCAAGGAGAATACCTCCAAGCATGGCTCCGCTTATGTTGCCAATGCCTCCTACAACAGCTGCTATAAAGGCTTTTAGGCCAGCCATTTGCCCCATGGTTGGATATAGCTTGAATTCCATGGACATGAAGATTCCTGCAACAGCAGCCAGAGCTGATCCTATTGCAAAAGTTAAAGATATTATAAAATTTACATTTATACCCATAAGAGATGCCACTGCCTGATTCTGACTTGTAGCCCTCATTGCTTTCCCTAATCTTGTTTTGTCTATAAATAGTTTAAGTGAGGCCATTAGAATTATGCCAACAATCAATATCATTATCTGGTTTGGGGTTACACTTATATTGCCAAGCTGTAAAGCTGTATTGTCAAAGGGATAATCAAATTTTCTGGACTTTGTTCCAAAAAACAAAGCTGCAAGGTTCATGAGAATGATTGAAACTCCTATGGCACTTAGCAAAGGAGCAAGTCTAGGAGCTTTTCTAAGGGGCCTGTAGGCAATTCGCTCGATTATTACACCTAAGAAGGAACTTATGAGCATTGCGAAGATCAATGAAATAACGAATGCTATAATGGCAAATCCACCCGTCTGAGATCCCTCGCATAAGAAATAATATAGAAAATAACCTGCGTATGCTCCCAGCATGAGTATTTCGCCATGGGCAAAATTTATAAACTTTAATATACCATATACCATGGTATATCCCAGAGCAATAAGAGAATAAATGGCGCCAAGCGTTAGTCCATTTATCAGGTGCTGTAAAAGCTCTGTGTGAGGTAGATTGAATAGATTCATCTTTGTAGTTCCTTATACAAATCTGTCCCGGCTGCAGATACCCACAGCCGGGATTTTTGCTATTTTATTTCAACTAAATTGTTTCCTTCAAGTTTATACATTTTCAGCTGTTTGAACTGCTTGTTTTCAGCTGTGTATATTCCTATGTTGGCAACCAGATCCCCGTTTTCTGTAAAGGTAATCTTGCCTGATGCACCATCATAATCTTTTGTCTTTGCAACAAAATCTCTCACCTTGTCTCTGTCAACTTTTAAATTTCCATTCATTGCCTTGCTTGATGTTGCTTTAATAGCATTGAGTATTATCCATGCTCCATCATAGGCATTGAGACTAAAGGCATCTGGCTTTTCTCCCCATTTTGCTTGATATTTTGCTTCAAATTCAGCTCTCTTGCTACTTGCTTTTTGCTGTGCCGCCTGAGAGAATATTACGCCATTTGAGAGATCCCCAGCAAGCTCAAATATTTGAGGGTTGGAGAATCCATCTGCACTATACATCTTTGCTTTTATGCCAAGCTGCTTTGCCTGCTCAAGGATTTGAGCAATTTCTGCAACGTAGTTTGGAATATAAAGGGCTTCAGGGTTTGCACTCTTAATTTTTGTAAGCTGTGTTTTGAAATCCTTGTCTCCCTGGAGAGCTGTTTCAATCGCAACAACCTTTCCGCCTTCCTTTTCGTACTGATCTTTGAAATCCATTGCAAGTCCCTGGCTATAGTCATTCTTTATGTAAAGAATTGCTACAGTTTTAACGTTTTCAACCTTTGCAAGGTATTTGCCAAAAACTACTGCCTGAAGGGCATCGCTCATAACATCGCGGAAAATGAATTTTCCTTTATCTGGCAGATCCTTATGAGTGGAAGATGGAGAAATCATAACGATTTTTGCTGCTTCTGCTTTTGGAGCAACAGCAAGAGAAACAGAGCTAAAAACCGCTCCTACAATGCCAAAAACCTTGTCAACTCCTGCAAGTTTTTCTATAGCAGGATTTGCCTTTTCCACTTTACCCTCTGTATCTTCTACAATAACTTCAGCGTTGAAACCCTCAGCTCCGCCTGCAGCATTAAATTCTTCAACAGCAATTTTAACTGCCTGGCTCATGAGCTTACCATAGTTTCCTGCATCGCCAGTCATTGGCCCAAGGAAACCTATTTTGATAGTTTCACCTGCCTTTACAACATCTGACTCTTTCCCACATGCAAAAGTAAAAACTAACATAAAGGAAAAGAGAACCACAAGTAGCTTTTTCATAGGAACTCTCCTTCATTGATTTTATTGATACAGGGCTTTAAGCCCTTAGTGTGCTTTTTTGTATAAGAATAGCAAAAATACAAAAAAATTTCCAATTGCCAGACAAAAGGTATTGTATTGGGGCCGCTATTAGAGTCTTCCATATCCCTGATAAATCCGATAATTTGATTTATTAACAAACATAATTTTGTGGTGCTTTTGAATTTGTCAATTAATATAATGAATTTTAATATTTCTTCCTGTTAAATTCAAGCAAATATTAGCATAGTGGCTCTGATGGGCACAACTCAAATTTTGAAGTTGCAGCACTTAGGCGTTTTTGTAGAATTTCAAAAGAGGAGATACTTCTATATCAATCAACCCTGTGGAAGGTATAAAATAACTATGGAGAGAGAAACTAACTAAGAATAGTTCAAAATTTGAGTGTAACTGCATATCTCATTAATCCAGATTATCGTGATTAATAACTTTTATTTCTTTAACTCTAAAAAAGGGCTTATTTCTGGTTTCTGATGTGATAAACTCATCAATTTTTTCATGCACAGAAAATACAATATGAAAGGCATCCATGGCTGAAAGACCGTAATTTTTAGCAAGTGTTTTAGCTTCCTTTAAAATTCTTTCATCCCAGTTTAAAATGATACAATTGTCAAATATTGCCTGGTAAAATTCTACCTCTTCATTGCTTTTATTGTATATAGCTTTTGGAAAAATTTCCATCCAAACTGCATCACTAACATAAAACTCATATTCCTCATTACCCAGTAGTTTGAGAAATTTTTGACTTATATCTTCAGGTCCTCTAAATGCAGCTATTAACACACCAGAATCCAGATAAGCCTTTTTCTTATAATTCATCTTTTGTAAGTTCTTTATTTATTTCTTCAATAGTATATATTTTACCACCAGAGTTTACATAGTTTAATCTCAATTCCTGTAGCTTTTTAACAAAACTTTTTTTTTGCTTTAATGGTTCTATAGTGTTACTTAAGGATACTGTGGAATAAAATCTACTATTGTTAAAATATGCTATATTACTTACTAATTCCATTATCTACCACTCCGGCTCTAATTTATTAATTATTGAATCTTTTAGTATCATGTCAAAAAAAATTTCTTTTGCTTTATAATGCATGGCATCAATATTACGATTTATCAATTCATTGAACAGGATACCACGTTCAAGAAGTTCAACCTCGATATCAATAATAGTTCCTGAGATTTGTCTATTGTCCATTACAATATCCATAGGTCTTGCAACCTGTATGATATTTTTGAATCCTCCATCAAATTTTTCCACTAATAAACTAATTTTTTCATCTTTTACCTCCCATTTATCAATATTAATTGATACCTTAAGATCAGATAAATCATGGAAGATATCCTTTTCTATAAGATCTATATACCTCAAAGAAATCTTTTCGATTGACTTAAACAAGTTTATTTCTTCAAATATTCCTGATAAAAATTTAATCTCCTCTACAAATCTATTCCATCCTAAATAAGGTTTTTTATTGTTAAAAGTAAATACTCTTTCTCCCACCTGCCAGATTAATGGAATATCCATTACTTCAATTCTTAATGAAGGTGCATACCTTAAATTTGGGTCTATTTCCTTAATCTCAGCTGGAATAGACTCTGCAGGAAGCTTATTTATAACAAGATTAGAATATTTATTTTTTAAACGTGAAAATAAAATGCCAGGTATAATCTTTGCAAAGTTTGGCTCTGTTTCAAATCGTAACTCCCATAGAACTTCTATAAGAGGATCTTTTTTTAATTTTTTAGGTATCATACTAAACCATGTCACACTTTATCATAGATTAAACAATCACTGATTTTGATGAGATTTTTATATCTCTTCTAACGTCGTTAATTTTTATAAAGTCAAAAAATTTTTTGTTAAATTCACTCTTTAGTGTAAATACACAATTTAGAGCTAAAATAGCTTACTTAATTGTATATTCTTTGTCAAGACATCTTTTGTAGATACAGCTTGACAGCAAAAATATAGCTGTTATCCACGGCTTATGGAAAAAGAAATAAAACTCTTCCTTGCTCCTATGGCAGAGATTACAACTGCAGCCTTTAGAAAAACTGTGAGAAGTTTTAGTCCACAGGCCGTGCTTTACTCTGAGATGCTAAGCGCTGCTGCTATTGTAAGCGGTGGCATGCACAATGAATACCTCCTCAAAAAAAATGAGGATGATGATCCCTTTGTTTATCAAATCCTTGGTGGAGATCCAGAGCTTATGAAAAGAGCCTGTATTGCTCTTCAGGAAAGAGGTCCTTTGGGTATAGATATAAACATGGGGTGCAGTGCTCCAGAGATAATAAAAAAATTTCAGGGTTGCAGGCTCTTATCTGATATAAAAATAGCAGAAAAAATAGTAAAATCCTGCAGAGAGGTCTGCAAGTGTTTGCTCTCTGTAAAGATGCGAAGTGGTTTTGAAGAGACGGATGTTGACTATATAGTTGATTTTGCCCTAATGCTTCAAGATGCAGGTGTTGATTATATTACTATCCATCCACGACATGGAAAGCTTTCCTTTAAAAGAAAGGCTGATTGGGGTCTCATAAAAGAATTTAAAGAAAAGCTCTCCATACCTGTTATCGCAAATGGGGATATTCTAACTCCAGAGGATGCTATTAGCTGTCTTGAAGAGACGGGCAGTGATGGGGTTATGATTGGAAGAGCAGCTATTGCAAGCCCATGGATTTTTTATTCCATAGACATGTTGCTTAAGAGAGGATTTTATGACCTAACTGTTGATCTCTTCGATATTTATAAAGATGTAATGGAATCCATTGCTGATACATTACCAGAGAATCTTCATAAAAGCAGGGCTCATAGATTTTCTTTTTATTATTTTAAGAATTTTGTTTTTTCCCACGAACTCATGAATAAAATAAGAGTGCTTGACAGAATTGATTTGATGATCAATACTCTAAGGGATTATCTTGAAAGAAATCCGCATGAGAGAGTTAAAAGCTTTAAAGGGGGGCTTTATGGAATACATGAGGATCTGGCAGGAAGTAGATATTGATGATATAGCAAATCACCTTGTAATGGTTGAGGATCTCTTTGCCCATTGTCCGGGCTGTAAGCAAATTGGAATTGACCTTAAGGATCTAAAGGAATGCCCCAATTGCGGCAGAGCTTTTAAATACGTAACATCCAAAGAAGCAAAGGGTGGAAAGGTTGACATAGTCGTTCGCACAAGGAAAAAACTCCCAGATCTTGTATTTGTAGATTATGATGATTATGAAAGAATAACAGGCAAAAAAAAGGCAGAGAAGCTTTTTAATATATAATCACTTTTTTTCAGTTTCCTTTAAATACTCTCTGTAATAAAAAAAGGCCATATAGTCATTGCCTAAGTGTTCGTATATAACTGCTATATTAAATAAAGCCTCAGCATATTTTTTATCCAGTTCATATGCTCTTTTGAAGGAGTGAATAGCCTCAATGTATTTTTCTGATATTAGTTGAGCCAGTCCTAAATAAAAGTTTGCATTAGCAAGATTATTATCGCACTCAATGGCCTTCTGTAAGTTAATTATGGCATCTTTTACTTTTCCAGTCTGTCTTATGTAAAGCCTTCCAAGAGCATAATAAGGCAGTGCATACCATTGATTGACCTTTATTGATTCCTTAAACTTAGCCTCTGCTTCCTGGTATTTTTTCTCTTTATAAAAGCTGAGCCCCTCTGAGTATAGAGAAAAGGATGTTTCTGCCAATAGATCTTTAGATATTAAAATAAGAAATATGCCCAAAAAAATAATTTTTCCTTTGATCTTATTTTGCATAGGGGATCATTTTTTTGAGAGTTTCGTAAAAGAATTTTGCTATTCCTTCATGGAAGAAGAAATAGATTATAAATATTATCCATAGAAAGAGAGTAAGTATGCACAAAAATTTGAGCATTTTTTCTGCACCAATATCATTTGCCATGTAAAATATTATTATTAGAGATATTGGCCATATGATAAAGAGAGTTCCAAATATAATAAATAAAGACTCACGGAAAAATTCTATGACTGCCAGATACCACTCTGCTTTAAAAGAAATAAATCCTTTATAAACCTCTTCCCAGAAGAACCAGAGATAAAAAAGCAGTATGAAAGTTGCCATTATTTTCCAGAAAATTTCAATCCTTGGCCTAAACCATAAAAGAAGAATGGCAAGCCCCCAAAAAGAAAGGAAAAGAAAAATAGATTTTATAAAGAGAATTTCATTATTCATATATTGCTATATTTAGACCTCTTGTAATATTTTTAGTCAATTTTGAACAAAACCCTTCCACTTCTTTCCACTGTAAATTCAGAACTGCAGTGAGGACAAAGATGATCCCCTGAGGCGCTTATTTTTATCAAATTGGAGCATTTTGGGCACTCAACTATAAATTCTTCCATATAGTCCCTACTGTGGAGATCCTCCTGTGTATAAGTTTCAAATTTGTTGAGGGGATCTTCTTCCTCATAGTTTAGCTCTCTTTCATTGTCACTAAAATCCATTGGTTCCGGTTTATCTATTTTTATGTTCTCCTCATCACTTCTCTGTTGCTCTTCAGGGAATATGAGATTTCTGTCAATCACCATAGTGGTTTTTCTATCACTATGATCAGCGAAAGTATCTGAAATAATCCCCTTTGCATCACTAAGAGAGTCTGCTATTGTAAATATCTCTATAAATCCGAGGATCTTAAAAAGCTTTAAAATCTCTTCATTGAGATTGCAAAAAATCACTTTCCCCGAAAGCTTTTGAATTTTTTTTTGAATGATAAGGGTAGCCCCTATGCCCTCAGAGCTGATATAGCTGATCTCTTCCATTGATATGATTATCTTGCTGAAGCCATTACTGCTTAGCTTATCTATATAGTCTACAAAATCAGAACTGGTTGTGCTATCCAGGTAGCCCTCAGGCTCTACTATTATATAATCATTTTCTTCTCTGTGGGTTATAAACATTATCTTTTCCTCTTATTTTCTGAAGGGATTGCATCAAGTATTCTCCTGCCTGTGGAGTGGGCTCTGTATTCTGGTATAATAGGTGCAACTATATATCTTTCATGACCAATTACTGTAATTTCAGGAGAATCTTCACTTTCCAGAGAGTCATCTATTAGCTCAATTTGTAAGTTTTCCTTCTCTGAGGCAACATCTATCTCAGGAAGATCTAAAAATTTTTCTTTTGCTGAGGAGTCAATAGTTGATTGTTTTTTGTTACGGGATAGATCCCTTAGCATAACAAAAAGCGATATGAGCAATGATAAAAGAAAGGACATGAGTAAAACTATTGCTGTTAATCTTCTTGCTCTTTCTATAATATTTTTAATGGCATAAAAAATTCTGTCTTTGCTCAATATAAAGTTAACTGTTCCTATAGGCTTTGATTTTACAAATACAGCCTTTGAGAATAGCCAGCCATTGGACTCTATTCCTTTATAAAAATATTTTTTTATAAGGTCACGTATATTTTTTTTAAAATAGGGCTCTTTTTTTATGATGTTATAATCGCTTATGAGTATTTCGTGGCTATTATCTCTAAGGGGTTTTAAAATAAGGTCTATGTTATAGGACATCTCATCCTTTGCAATATTGCCACTTAGCTCTTTTTCAATAGCAATATTTGAATGCACCACAAGCCTTCCATCAGTAAGGACAAAAAATGCCTCATCTATTATATTTTCGGCGATCTTTTCCTGGAATAAATTTCTAAGGGGCTGGTATTGTTTATCTTTAATACTTAGCTCTGCAACATGGGCAAAGGCCTCTGCCAGGCTTGATGAGTATTTTTTTATATCAGATTCAAGTAAATTCACTTCCCTTTTGCCGTCAAAAAATAGATAGGCTGATATTGCAGATAGACCAAGGAAGATCTCTGCTATGAATATTATAAAGAATATTCCGTATGGGAAAAAATTTTTTCTCTTTGAGTTTTTTTTGGCCATTTTGTTCTTCTAAAAATCTTATAGTATTATCGTTGATATTTTCGGCTATTTTTCAGTGAATATTGATAAAAAAGCTCTGCATTATTCTTGATATTTTTTACACTGCTTTGACTATTTGCTCAAGAATTTATAGCAAGCTTTTGATTAGATAGCAGTTTGTTTAAAGATAAAAATTTTTTTAAAGAGGCTTTTATGAGCTATTACACAAGTGTTGAGGAAGAGATTGAAGAATGGGATTGGGATAGGGCGATCCCAACAGGTAAAAGTATAAAGAGGAGTTTGTCCTATAAATATGGCATTGCCCATGAGGGAGTCCATTTGTGGATAATAAGAGAAAATTCAGGTTTGCCAGAGATTTTATTTCAACACAGAGCTGCTCACAAAAAGCTATATCCCGATTGCCTTGATATAACAGTTGCAGGACATGTCCCTTTTGGTTTAAAAGAGCATAAGATTAACAAAGAGGCTATGGAGGAGCTTGGGATATATTTAGATGAATCTAAGCTTTTTGATCTTGGATATATTCGCTTTGAGGAAAAAACTGATGAGTATCATCACAGAGAATTTCAACATGTTTATTTGATGAAAGATAACAGACCTCTTGAAGAGTATAGATTTAATGATGGGGAGGTCGTTGGAATTTATGCAGTGCCACTTAATTTTTTAAAGGAACTTTTTTACCGCGATTTTAACTTTGAGGTTGATGGCTATGATGGCAAAGGAGCTATTCGCAGACTTTTAAGCAGAAAGGATTTTCATCCTTTGCTTTTTATGGAATCAATGAATTTATATATGGAGACTCTTTTTAAGGCTATTGACGAATTATTTACTAAGGGTTCTGTTGATGTTAGATTTCCTTCTATCAGGGGGGATGCTCTGTGAAAGATATTTACTATGAGGAATCCCTTAATTTAAGGAATCCAGTTTATATAGATGTTAGATCCCCACTGGAATTTGAGGAGGATCATATTCCTGGTGCCTTGAATCTTCCTATTTTTGATAATGAGGAGCGCAAAGAGGTGGGAACTTTATACAAGATGGTTGGAAGAGACCAGGCTGTTTTGCGCGGGACAGAGATTGGAGGTAAGAGAATAGGGAATATTATTAATAAAATATCTGAGCTAAAGGGATATGATATTGTAATTTACTGTGCAAGGGGAGGAATGAGATCCGCTTCTGTTTCTTCTCTGCTAAGTGCCCTTGGCATAGAAACATACAGAATAATAGATGGATATAAATCCTATAGGCGATATGTTAATTCCAATCTTTCGAATTTAAAAATAAAACCAGCTATTTATATGCTTCAGGGACTTACTGGTTCAGGTAAAACAGATATTTTAAAAGAGCTAAATTTTTCTGTTGATCTTGAAGGCATGGCTGGTCACAGAAGCTCTGTATTTGGAGGGATTGGGCTTAGGCAGAATTCTCAGAAGTATTTTGAAGGTCAGCTCTTCTGGAAACTGACAGATCTTAATAACAACCCATATATTCTTTTTGAAGCAGAATCTCGCAAGGTTGGCAATTTGCATATTCCTGATAACATATTCAGCCAGATGAGAGCAGGGGATTTTATATTGATCAAGACTCCTCTGGAAAGAAGAATAGACATTATAAAAAAGGAATATTCGTCTTTTAGAATAGAAGAGATTATTTCCATAGTTAACTCAATAAGAGGGAAACTGGGCAATGCTAAATCTAACGCCTTAATTGAGCTTATTGAGAATTCAAGGATTGATGAGTTTATAGAAATACTTCTCAAGGAATATTATGATCCTCTATATATGCACTCAATTAAAAAATTGAATTACATTGCAGAGATAGAAAACAGAAATACAAAGGATGCTGCTGAGGAGGTTGTCCTTTGTATAGATAAGCATTATAAAAAGCTCCAGAGTGGCAATAATTTTCAATTAAAATATGTATAATAATTGACACCATAGCATAAAGTATTGTATTTTTAATCCAAATATGTTGGAATTTTTATAAAAAAATATTTTGTCCAAAGGGGGTTTTTAATGAAAAAGTTTTTTGTTGCTGCTTTACTTTTATTTATGGTAGGTTGTGGCGGTGGAACTCAGTATCAGGATGTAAATAAGGCTGAGGGATCAGTTGAGTGGGGTCCAAAGGAGATTAAGATTACAGTTGATAAGATGGTAACATCTCTTTATAGTTTTCTTAAGACAGAGTGGAACAAGCCAGCATATCTTCAGGTTAAAAAGTTTCAAAATAGAACTTCAGAGCATATTGATACAGATTTAATAGTTAGCGAAATTCAGACAAGGCTTATTCAAAAGAGAATAAAATTTATAGACGATTCACTTGAGGCTGATGCACTGAAAGAAATGGAAAAAGGCATGACTGGAATGGTTGATCCTGAAAGTGCAATTCCAGTGGGAAATCTCATCTCACCTAATCTTTATCTTACAGGGGATATAAGGGAAAATGTTAGATATGTTGATGGCAGAAAGGTCCAGTATTTAAAGGTGACTCTTAAGCTCATAAACATAAAGACAAACCAGACAGAATGGCAAGATCAGCAGGAGTTTTTGAAGTCATCAAAAACCGATAAGATTTCATTTTAACTCCGAAAATACAGGAGTTTATCATGAAAAAATTTATTCTGTCCATAAGTTGTTTCTTTATGGCTTTTACTCTCCTTTCTTGCGCAGCTGGAAGGGATTATTATGAGGCCATGAAGGTCCCTGAAGAGCGATTTTATAAAGGTGAATATGTAGATGCAGCAAGGATGCTCCTGCCAGAGGTTAATAAAGGTGGCAAGGATCAGTTGCTTTTTATGATGGAGTGCGGTCTTATGCTCCATACAGCGGGAGATTATGAAACAAGCAATAAGGTTTTGCTACCTGCAGGGAAATTAGCGCAGATTATACCAATAAGCATTTCTCAGGAAGTTGCATCCTTTCTTACAAACGATCGAAACACCAACTACAGGGGAGAGGATTTTGAAAAGGTATTGGTTCATGTCTATCTTGGCCTAAATTTTCTCCTCATGAATAAATACGAGGAAGCTCGAGTTGAGTTTATGGCAGTAAACAATGAGCTTGCCAAGATCAAAAGTGAGGATGGAACTGCCAGATACAAGCAGAATATCATGGCTAAATATCTCACAGCTATAACCTTTGAAATTGTGGGTGAGCTCAATAAAGATGATAGGGATATAGAATTTGCCTATATAGAATATAAGCAGATATATGACCTTGATCCAAATCTTGCAATGGTAAAGGATGATCTCCTGAGGCTTTCCAAAAGGCTTGGTTATGATGATGAGTATAATGACTGGCGCAACAAATTCGGCAAGGCCTACAATGAAAAGGCAGATTCAGGGGAACTCATAACTATTTTTCAAGCTGGAAGAAGTGCTGTTAAGCAAAGCAGGGGTCCTCTCTTAAAGGATCCTATGATGGAGCCTGTTATAAGAATAACTATAAATACTGGAAGCGTTACTGCAGGGGTTACAGCTGCAGCTGTTCTTGTAACACTACAGAATGCAGAAAATCCAATTCCAAAGTTTGTTAAGAGATCAAACAGGGTTTCCAATGTCAGAGTAGTTGCAGGAGGGAACTCTATAAATACAATTAGGCTTGAGGATGTGGAGAAAACTGCTATTCAGAATCTTGAGGATGATTATAGTAGGCTTTATAAAAGAGTTGCCGCATCCATTGCAACAAAGGCCATTGCCTCTGTTGCTGCTGGTATTGCAGCAAAGAAATTAGCTGAGCAAAATAAGCAGCTGGGGCAGTTTTCTGGATTAATTGGCACAGTTGTTGCAGCAGGGACAGGGGCTTATTTGTTTTCTCAGATGAGGCCTGATCTCAGGTGTTGGCATACATTACCTGCCAATTTTCAATTGGGAAGAATGACTTTAAAGCCAGGGAAATATAATGTAAAATTCATCCTTTCTGGAGCTGAAGGAAAAATTGATGAAATTGAAAAAGAAGTTGAAATTAAAAAGGGGGAAAAGACACTGGTAAATATAAGAACGCTCTATTAGAAAGGTTTGAAAAATGGGTAAAAACCAATATTATAAAGAACAAACGGGAGAAATAAAGACTCCCGTTTTTTTTGATAAAGGTTTACTCAATCATTTGGTGTATCCTGCTTGCATAATTACATCTAAGAGTATACTTGAGTATGTAAACAAACCATTCCTTGAACTTTTTGGAATAGACTCAGAAAATAGAAAATTTGACTGGCCAAACGTATTTGATCATGATCATAAGAGGATTGTTGCTCAAAGTTTTGTCAATGCTCTCAATGGAGCCTTTTCTTCCTGTAGTGTCACTGTTAAAAGGGCTGATGGGACTTCTATCCCGGTGGAAATGTTTATGCAGCCTGTATTGGATGGCAATATAATTACTTCTGTCTTGATATTCATTAAAAGCTCTAACGTAAATGCAGAAATTGCCATAGCAGAAAAGGATTTAGACATAGAATGGAACTCTGTCCACTATGAGTTTTCTCCTTTACCCCTTTTGAGATTTAACAGAGATCTTGAGATAACCCGCTGCAGTAGATCCTTTGAAGGGACTTTGGGCTATAAGCTTGAAGATTTTAAAAAGTGCTGCTGGTCTGTGATTGATTCAGTTTTTAAGTATGATTCAGGAAGAATTAAAAATAGCATAGAAGAAATTTTAAAAGGAGCTATTCCCTTTAAGAGAATAGGAGAGATTAAGGTTAAAGCAAAAAGCGGTGATGAAAAAATTGTAAATGTAATTATATATCCTGTTACAAAGGACAAGGATATCTGTGCCATTGACCTTATGATGGAGGATATAACAAGAATCAGGGAGCTTAAGGAACGACTCAGTGCGGAGAAGAGAATAAGCCTTGTGAGTGAAATAGGCAATGGCTTTATACACTCTATAAATAATACCATAAATGTAGTTTTAAATCAGGCACAGCTTTTACAGATCATTGCAGAGAAGAGCGCTGTGATCCAGGGTCTAAAGCAGATAGAGAAGTATGTCCATGAGGTTGTGGAGCAACTCAGGCGAATGCAGGGCTTTTTTAATGAGAGAAGCGAGTCTGGCGATGAGAAGGAAGAGTGTATTGAACCAATAATCAATGACGCAATGGAATTTGCAAAAATTCACTTTAAGGTTGATGAATCAAGAAAGAGGAGAAATCTCCAGATTGAATTTAGAGGCCATGGGGATATTCTTCTAAAGACAGACACTTATTTTATAAGAGAGCTTTTAATATGGGCAATCTTAAAGGTCTCTGCCTATAGTGATAAAAAGGGAATTATAGCGCTTGATCTTGAAAAAGGTTCTCACACCCTCATTAACGTTTCTGTTAAAAAAGGTGAGTCCCTTGAGACAACAAATATAGTTCCTTTTATGCTCAATGGCCTAACTCCATCCGAGATTAGAAATTCTGCAGAAAAACTAAATATAAAGATCTTTGAAGAAGAGTCAGCTGAGCTTTACTCCATAAAGATTATACTACCTCAAAAAATTATTGTTGAAAAGAAGTGTAGTGATAATGGCCATGAAGTTTATGTTGTTCATGATAAGGATATAATGATCGTTGAAGATGAAAAGGCTCTTCAGATGATATTGGGTAATTTGTTTGAAAAAATGGGGAACAGGGTCTATATAACAGATAATGGAAATGATGCCTTTGAAGAGTTTAAGAAAAAAAATTACAACATTGTAATTACAGATTATGATGTTGCAGGTATGAATGGAATTGAGCTTGCAGCAAGGGTAAAGGAGATTAGTGAAGATACCACTGTTGCTCTTCTCTCTGGATGGTCCATGGGTGACTTTAAAAAGTATAATAGCTTTATAGATATGTTTATTGCAAAGCCCTTTAATATTGAGGATCTCGTAAAGAAGATAGCAAGCTCTGCCAATAAGGACAGTTAGCTAAATAATTTTATTTATTTTTTCAAGGTCGTCAATTCTGCCGAGCATAACAAGAACATCCCCCTCTTCAAGAATTTCATTTGATTGAGGGTTAAATTTCATTTCACCATTGGCCTTTTTAATAAGAACAATTATGACACCAAAGTCACGCCGTAGATTGCTCTCAATGAGGCTTTTCCCTACATAGGGGGAGCCCTGTCTTATTTGCGCTTCTTCCATTCTAAGGCCAAGGCTGTCGTCCATTGTTGCAATATCGATAAAATCCACAACTGTTGGTCTGATTAGTAGTTGAGCCATTCTCTGGCCACCTATAAGGTAAGGTGATACAACCTTTGTGGCTCCTGCACTTATTAGCTTATTTTCGTTTTTGGGGTCTGAGGATCTGGCAAGTATAAAAATATCAGGTCTGAGCATCCTTGCAGAGAGAGTTATAAATACGTTGTCAGCATCTGACATTACAGCAGTGACAAGCCCCTTTGCTCTCATGATGCCTGCTTTTATGAGAGTGTTTTCATCCCGTGCATCAAGTAGCATATATGGAACTGATTTACTTTCAAGCTCAGCTATCTGTGTGGGATCATTTTCTATGACTATGAATTTTACATTATGCTTTTGGAGCTCACGGACTATCAGTCGCCCAATTCTTCCATATCCGCATATAATGTAGTGATTTTTTAGCTTTGTAATTGTCTTTTCCACCTTTTTTCTCCCAAATCTTCTGCTCAGTTCACCTTCTATGAACATTCTTATGAATGTTCCTGCTGTGTAACCTGTAATTGTTATTCCAAAAATGATCACAAAAATTGTAAAAATTCTTCCTGTTGGTGACAGAGGCTGAACCTCGCCATAGCCAACTGTGCTCAGGGTTATTGCCATCATAAAAATTGCATCTATGATTGACATTCTTTCTATAAAGTGATAGTAAGTAGTGCCAATCACAGTAACAACTATAAAGAGGTATAGGGATATTCTAAGTTTTCTCAAAAACTGTCCTCATTAATAAAAGTATAAAAAACAACAGTATATTCCTAAGTATAATTTTTAGTGTAAAAGAAAAAATACTGAAAAAGCAATACTTTAGCAAAAACATTTTGTAAAGGATTTTGTTTTTCTAAAAGCAAAAATCTTTGACAGATAATAAAAAAATGGCAATGTGGGAAAATGAAATCGAGAATTATTATCATAGCCTCTTTACTATTTTTTTCATGCCTACCCTCTGGCAGGTTTTATAGAGTGCTTGATAGGCCAGATGTTGAAACTTCCTCAAAAGGAGGTATAATAAGGACTATATATTGTGATCTATATATAGAAAATGTGAGAAGGGAACTCTGGCCTGTTTTAAAAAAGAGCCAGGTATATAAGGCCAGAGGCAGTGATGCTCCAGATGGGGTGGCCTTTCTTTTTATTGTTGATAACACATGGGACAGGCCAATCTCCATTGATAGGGTTTATATCCTTGATAAAGATTCAGGTAAAATTTATAGTGAAGAGGATTTTAAATATACCCCTGCAGATTATATAGATAAACGATTTTGTGTAAATCCAGAAATGATGAGGCAATCAAGAAGACTTTTAACTGATGCAAAGTCAATTGAAGATATTAATTATGATGAGCTTACAGTGGAATATAAATTTGATTTCATAGCACCAGGGGATAAGGTTTTCTTTTTTAAGTTCTTCACTTTTGTTCCTCAGAAAAAAAATATAAAAATATGTGTTGTTTTTAAATATAATGATTTGAAAAAAATAATTGATTTTGATATAGGGCTTTCGGATTATTTAGAGAAACAGTAATCTTTATGTAAGAGGAGAATTCAGGTGAAAATTGGTATAACAGATATAGAAAAGGTGGCGCGCCTTGCAAGGCTTGAGTTGTCTGAGGAGGAGAAAAATGAATTCTCCGGGCAATTAAGCAAGATTATAGATTATGTAGAGAAGATAAAAGAACTGGATACATCTAATGTTAAACCAGCTGAGCATATTGTAACTTTGAATAACGTCTTTAGAAAGGATGAGGTAAAAGACTCTATCCCGAGAACTGCTATTGAAGAGATGGTTCCTGAATTTAAAAATGGGCATATTGTTGTTCCAAAGATAATTGAATAAGAAATGAAAGAGAAAAGATTGTTTATTGCTTTGCCTGTGAAAGAGGAGATTTACTCTGGAGTGGGTGAGGTTTTTTCATTTTTTTCTAAGTATAAAAATGATTTAAAGATTGTTGATAAGAATAACCTTCACATAACATTGAAATTTCTTGGTCCCACACCTGAGGAGAGGGCAGAGAGAATTGCCCATGACTTTAAGGATTTAATAATTGGTGATATAATTGCTTATAAACTAAAGGGGCTTGGGGGCTTCCCCTCTTTAAAGAGCCCTTCTGTCCTGTGGGCTGGCATAGATTGTGATATGGCATTGATGAAAAAAATTCACAGTACCATAGATTCCTTTTGTTCTTCCTTTGCCTTTGAAAAGGAGAAGAGAGATTTTGTTCCCCATCTAACCCTTGCACGGGTTAGAAAGGGTATTTTCCTTAATAGCAAGTTTATAGAGTATATAAAAAGTTTTGAAGAGACTTTGTTTTGTGAGTCGTTTTTTGACAGAGTTGTTTTGTATGAGTCAATATTGCGTCCATCAGGGCCAGAGTATAAGAATATAGCAGAAGTTTTTTTGGGAGAAAACAATGGCAATACTTTTAGATAAACCACAAGAGGTTTCACAGGAACACTTTTTGTTAAAAATAGCAATGAAAGGAGCCAATTTTGCTCCAGGCCAATTTATAAATATTAAAACTACTGAAGGGACAGATCCTCTGTTGCGCAGGCCCTTTTCAATTTTTGATGCAGAGGGTGATATTGCCCATATAATTGTTCGTGTGGTTGGCAGAGGCACCTCTCTTATAAGTAAGATGGAAAAGGGAGAGATCAATGTCCTTGGACCTCTGGGTAAGGGGTTTACTCTGGAAAAGAATAAAAATCTCCTTCTTGTGGGAGGAGGAGTTGGCAATGCTCCTTTATATTTTTTGGCAAGGGAACTTAAAAATCGTGGGAATAAACTCACCTATATATATGCAGCAAAAACTAAAAACTATATCTTTTATGAAGATCTTTACAGAGGACTGGTAGATGAATTTTTGCTCTTCACAGATGATGGATCTGCTGGGACAAAGGGGGTGCCCACAGAGATGGCTCGAGATATTATATCCGGCAGTGGGTTTGAGCGAGTTTATTGCTGTGGACCAGATCCGATGATGGAAAAGGTAGTGAACATGGCAAGTGCCTCTGCTGCTGTTGAGGTATCAATGGAAAATTACTTTGGATGTGGAGTTGGACTTTGTATGGGATGCACAGTTGATACAATTCATGGATTTAAACGGGCATGTATGGATGGCCCTGTTTTTAATGGAAGGGAAGTTATCTGGAGCAAGGAATAATAAATAAAAAGACTTCCCATAAGGTAAGTCAAGGGAAGTCTTTTTACCTGAGGTTTTTCACTCGGAAATATATCGTTTATCTACTATGAAATAGTCAGTAATGGATTTTAACTCAACTGCCTTTTCTTTTAATTTTTCTGCTGAGTTGTGCACATTCTCAGAGGAATTGGTAATTACAAGAATTGACTCATTTATATTGGAAAGGGCCTTGAGTATTTCATTGCTGCTATGTTGCTGCTCTGCTGTTGTCCCTGCAATTATGCTGGACATTTGATTTACCTTATCAATATCCTTAAGAACATTGTTGCTATCAGTCCTTTGATCCTTAGATGCGAGGGCAATTTCTTCAATGAGAGTGGCTGTGTTTTTTATATTTTCAATCATCTGGTTTATTGCTTCATTTGTGGTATTAACAAGCCTTGCTCCTTCATTGACATCACTACCTGTTTGCTGAATCATCTTTTCTATTTCCTTTGTGCTTGAGGCAGTTGCATCAGCAAGTTTGGAGATCTCCTCAGCAACAACTGCAAATCCTCGTCCGTGCTCACCTGCTCTGGCTGCCTCGATTGAGGCATTAAGTGAAAGAAGGTTTATCTGTTCTGATATATCGTTTATAATTCTGATGATCTCAACAATTCTCCTGGAGTTTTCTGATATCTGGTTTATCTTTGAGGTTGTAGAGTCAAGAATTGACTTTGTCTCATTTGCATTTTTTACTGCAGCCTGAGTCTTCTGGCTTACATCAGTTGCCTGCTCGCTAACCTTTGCAGAGGACTTATAGAGCTTATCCATGGCCTTCATTGTCTCTGCCATTTGGCTTGCCTGATTTTTTGCTGCATTGGATATGCTATCAATAGAGGCTGCCAACTCTTCATTTGAGGATGTTGTTTCTTCTATGTAGCCTGCCTGATTTTGCATCTCCAGTTCAAGCTTGCTGCTTGTTGATGCGAGTGTCTCTGCCTCTGTGTTTAACTCAGCAGAAACTTTTTTTATGGAAGCAACGACATTTTGCGTTGTAACAATCATAGTATTTACAGCATCTATCAGCTCATCAAATTCACTTTTTATGGATTTGTGATAGACATTACAATCACAGCAGAATTTCTTTATCTTTTCCTCTTTGGAGAGATCTTCCATGCCTTCATAACAGAGAGTTCCACTTATTCCCCAGCAGGCTTTGTTGGAGGTACTAAAGGCAGGGCATTCTTTTTTGTCACAGTTTTTTATCTCGCTGCATTTAACATACTGTGGCTGAATAATAAATTTGCTTAGATCCCCCTGGCTTGCAAGGTGAGCAACGTCAATAATTTGCCTCATAGGATTTTTAATATAACGTGCAATAAAAAAGCTTATCATAAAGAGAATTGGAGGTGTTACAAAGATTAAAAGCAAAAGCAATTCCCCAAAGGCCTTTTGTAAACTCATTGTATCCTTTCTTGGAATTGCAGCAGCAATATAGAGATTTCGCTCTGGAATAAATTCTTTGCTTACAAAGATCTCTTCTCCCTGAGAATCTTTGTATTTAAAAAATCCTCTGTCCCCTTGAAGTAAAGACAGAACATAAGAATCGCTTTCACCCTTTTTTGATGGATGAGCAACGTATGTTCCATTTGCATCCATGATAAAGAAAAATCCGCCACCACTAACTTTAGTTTTTTCCACAAGCTCAATGAGCTTGGAGTTATCATCAGATGGCAAAATCTCACCAACAATCTTTGCATAATTTACACTTTTGTGGAGAGAATTCTCTGCAATTTTTTGTGAATAGCTGTCTATGAATGTATAAAGAATGACAGTAGTTATTACAAGAGGTGCTATTGAAATAGTCACCATTGATTTAAGGACAGTGCCTCTAACTCCATAAAAAAGTTTTCTCATTATCATGATAATTCCTCACAAAAGAAGTTCTTCTCTGCAAAAATGCAGAGGTTGCTTAAAGTTTGACCCCTTTTTATTTATATTTTCTGTGTCTGAGAGCCAGTTAATAAGCCATAGGCTGTAAAAGAACAGGGCAATAAGTATTATTTTTTAATTAAATAGCATATAAATATAGCACAAATTGTCAAGCCTTTATGATTTATTAGCCAAACCTAAATTGTTTTTTAAAGAAGTTGCCTGCATAAACACCAAAAATTGCAATAAGGCAATATAAAAGTGCAACCAGAATAGATTCAAATGTTATATAGTTTATGATTATAAAATCCCCACATTTTAGCAAAAAAATTGTAAAGAAAGCTCCATAAAGTGCCTCTTTGATTTTTATGTATTTGATAAAAAAAGTTATGGCAATTGTAGAAATTAAAATACCTGCAGCAGGCCCAACAGAAGATACAATGATAAAGTTCTCTGGAATTATATCCATATTGCTGTCATAGATTCCCAGAAGTATTGCAGCAACAAAACTTGTTATGATCATAGCTAAAAAAACTATAAGTGAAGAGATTATAAAATATTTATAGGAGAATCCTAACTTTTCAGGAATTCTCTCTTGTGGCAAAAGCTCTTTTCCGCATTTGTTGCAAAAGTTGCTATCTGGTGGAATAATATTCCCACAGTGTGAGCATTTTATATCTTCTTTATTCATGGAAGATCAATCTCCTTTTTTATTATCATTGGAGTATGTTCCTGCTCTGGAGAAACTCTGTATATTATTCCCCCTGGTGATGCAATTAGACTTCGTGCCTGTAAAAAATCTTTGTATTCATCTCGAACTCCACAGACCTTTACAATGATAGCAGAGGAAAGCTTTGCACCGCGAACATATATATCATTGTCTCTTTTATATTTTTCTTCAACTGTCTCTTCTTTTTTTATTAGAGAAAATGTAGGAGAAAAAATAAGTTCTGCCTTATTTTCTTTCATAAAGAAGAAACTCTCATCGTGAAAGACGTCAGCACAGATCAGCACACCAAACCTAACTCCATCAGCCTCAAAGACCTTCAAATCATTGCCAGGTGTAATTTTGCCAACCTCTGCAAAAAAGAGATTTTTTTTGCGGTAAAATCCAAGCTCTTTTCCTTTGCTAAAGACAAAGGTGGTATTATACATTACATCATCGGCAAGCTCTGGCATTGTGCCGCCAATTATAGTGCAATTTAGCTCCTCAGACAAAAGCCTGATTCTCTTTATTTGCAACTGCTGATTATGGAGACTCTGGCCATGATTTCCAAGTCGCCTGTTTACAAAAAAATATTCAGGGAAGCATACAAAATGAGGGGCAAAAAGCTCCATCTCTTTAATGTCGCTTCTGGTAATAGGAATGCCCAGAGGCTTTTGATATAAGATGAGGCGAATTTTTTTCATAGGCTTACATCAATGAAGAAAACTTTTTAAGTCAAGTTTAAAATTTCATAAAAGTGATATTCCAATGAGGAGCAGATCATCCTCATAGGGCTTGAGCCCTCTTTTGCTGTCAAGAATGGACATTATACTGTCAAGGGAAGAGCCTATATCTGAAGAAGAATTTTCAGTAAATATATTTAAAAAATCTTCACTTTGAGACAGAGGCAAATTTGTCACTGGATCTGTCATCTCGGTAAGTCCATCTGTGAATAAAAAGATTCTGTCCCCTCTGTGTAATTTGAAACTGTAGGCTTTATATTCAGCATCTTCCATTAAACCTATGAGAGAGCCATGGGACTCAAGGATAGTTGCAACTCCCTCTGCAGAAATTACAACAGGGGAGGGGTGAGCTCCATTTGAAAAGGTTAGTTCATATTCATCGTTTGAGCTGTTAAATTTTATGTGAGCATAAATCCCTGTTAAAAAATAAGATGACATATAGCCAGAGATATTTTTATTCAGTGCCTCTATATAACCATGGGGGTTATCCTTGAATTTTAAGGAAAGATCGTCTGTAATAAATTTAAGGAGAGAAAGGAAAAGAGAAGAGGCAACGCCGTGGCCTGAAATATCTCCAATAAAAACTGATAGCTCATCATCTGAGAAATTTTTCACTGCAAAAAAATCACCGCCAATCTTTTCAACACACCTCTGCCTGGATTCGACGTGAAATCTGCCCATCCTGCCTGTATTGCCAAGGAGTATGGTTTTTTGGACCAACTCTGCAATTGAGATCTCTTTTTCTATAATCTGATTTCTTTCCTGTAATTTTATCTGGTTTTCTTTAAGTTCCATTTCGATTTTTTTTCTAAGGGTTATATCCTCTTCAACAGCTATATAATTTGTTATTTTGCCAGAGTCATCTTTAATAGAAGAAATTGCAGCAAGCTCCCAGTATTCCTCGCCATTCTTTTTTGTGTTTTTAATCTCTCCAATCCACTTACCACCATTGCGTATAACGTCGATTATAGCCTCAATCTCCCTTTGCAATAGGTTGCGATTTAAAAACTTCTCTGGCTTTTTGCCCTTTACTTCATCAAGAGAGTAGCCAGTCATTTCTTCAAAACGGGGATTTACATATTCAATTCTGCCTTTTGTGTCTGTGATACATATACTTGCAGGAGAGTGCTGCACTGCTGCTGAAAATTTCCGTAGGGCATTTTCTTTATTTTTTCTTTCTGCAAGTTCAAGGTGTAGCTCTTTTGTTTTCTCTTCTATTTTTTTTGCAAGGAAGAGGTTGTATTCTTCGATTATCTTTTGCTGCTCAGTGGTTTTTTCTTCATAGGCTGCAATTATTGGAATGTTTATATAAACCACAGTGGAGATAAAAGCCATGACTATTAAAACAAATATCTCTCTGAGAAGGTTAAACCCTGTATGAATAACAGAACCATCAAGGACTTTGATATAAATCTGCGCATTGGAAAAATATGCCACAAAGATAAATACAATCCAGTTGATAAAAATAAAGTAAAATATCAGCCTGTATAATCTTTTATTGTATAAAAATACATTTATAATAGTAACAGTTGCATATAACACAGAAATATTATATGACAAAAGGGCTATATCCCATCCGAGTTTTGCTACATAGATATAACGAGTAATGACAATACATGTTGCAAAGGTAAAGGCTGCTATATATGAGAGAGCAGTTGCATCTGCCATGTTTTTCTTTTTTTGGTAAATAAACCATGCCATTACTGCAACAGAGAAATTCATAGATATGGGAAGAAAAACAGTAGTCAGGTGTATCCCTGCGATCAATTGAAATGTTGCAGCCATAAAAGAAATACCTGCAACAGCTATAAAATATATAAAACTGCCTCTTATCTCCAGAACATGCCATGGCCTGTAGCCAGGCTTATAATTTAGGGCAAGAAGTTCTTCTGTGACGCCTATGAGACTCCAGAATTTATCTATAAAGCCATCTTTAAAGCCATCTTTTCTCATCAAAAAATTCCAGGAAAATTTATATGTTTTTATATACAAGATTAAATTTAAAAAATCAACCACTCAGACGGTTGAAAATTTATTCTTATATCATTTTTGTCAATTTATTTAAGCTGAAAAATCTTACATAAATCTAACTAAGGCAATGAATTTTATTTCATTTATAAAAAAGGCAATATTTTAGCTTTTTTTGCAAAAAAACGCCAAAATTTTATTTATGAAAGGCCATAATGGCTCTGTGAAAAAAAATTTTTGTGGATTTATATTGAAGAGATTTATAAATGGAAAAAAGATTATTTCAGATGTAATCCGCTGACTTGGCGGCAGATTATATCTTGAATAATAATATAAAAACAAAAAAATAGGTAAAACTGGATTGTTTGGTCGGCATAAATGAGCATAGTCCGTTAAAGGGCAGAGGTTCATGGAAAATTCTGCAAGCCGGTTTTGCCATAAAATCAAAAAATAAGTGAGGTTTTCTATGGATCGTATTGTTGATTCAAGGGATCAGAAGTTTGTTCTCTACGAAATGCTTAATGTAACTGAACTTTGCAAAACTGATATGTTCAGTGATTTTGATCAGGAGATGTTTGACATGACTCTTGATCTGACAAGGGAAATCTGTGAAGAGCATATTCTTGGCTGCTATCAGGAAGTTGACAAAGAAGGTGGAGCAAAATTTGAAAATGGAAAAGTGACAATCCCCAAACAGTATCATGAAGTCCACAAGATAATGAATGAGGCAGGCCTTTTTACAATGGGAGTTAGCAAAGAGGCTGGCGGTCAGGGATTTCCTTACACAATATGCCTTGCTTCTTATGAATACTA
>MWCI01000027.1 GCA_002069965.1 Spirochaetes bacterium ADurb.Bin218
TACATGACACCAGTAGAATACAGATTATCAAAGGCGACCGAATAAAAATTGCATAAATAAATGTTGCCGATCCAATAATCCATTAAAATGGGAATTAGATGAACTCTATTCGCATAATAATAAAGAATATATGGGTGCAATATTTTAAAAAAAATAAAGGACAAAGATATGAATAATTTATCTCATCCGGATCTAACCTTTATCACCAACGAAGAAGGGCAATCTTTACAAAACCGGTTTGAACAACTAATAAAAGATAGCCGGTATTTCGACTGTCTGGTGGCTTATTTTTATCTCAGTGGTTTTCATGCTATTTACAAATCGCTGGAAAAAACAGAAAAAATACGCATACTTATCGGAATTGGCACATCCCAGCAAACTTATGATTTGATACAAGAATCCCAACAAGAAAATTTGTCGCATTATGAAACAACAGAGCTAACCTCAAAAATGATTGAAGATGAACTGGCCGAATCAGAGGATAAGCCAGAAGTAGAAGATGGGGTTCAAAAATTTATAGATTGGTTAAAGAAGGGTAAGATTGAAATTCGAGCATATCCATCTCGAGATATCCATGCTAAGCTTTACATTATGACCTTTAAGGAAGGTGATCGCGATGTGGGAAGAGTAATTACCGGCTCAAGTAATTTTACAAAGGCAGGATTCAGGGATAATCTCGAATTCAATGTTGAACTTAAAAACCGAGCAGATTATGACTTTGCAAGACAAAAGTTTAATGAACTTTGGGAAAATTCTGTAGATGTTTCGGAAAATTTTGTGCAGACCATAAATGAAAAAACATGGCTCAACGAAAACATCAAGCCTTATGATCTTTATCTTAAATTATTATATGAATATTTCAAAGATGAACTTTCTAGAACTAATGAGTTGAAAGAAAAATACCTACCAGAAAACTTTAAAGAGTTTGAATATCAAAAGCAGGCAGTTTTAAATGCAAAAAAAATACTTGAGGAATACGGCGGAGTTTTTATTTCTGATGTTGTAGGACTTGGTAAAACATATATGGGAGCATTGCTTGCTTCTGAACTTGACGGTAGAACCATGGTAATTGCTCCTCCGGCACTTCTAAACCACAATAATCCCGGCTCATGGCCTAATGTATTTGACGATTTTCGAATTTCTGCAAAGTTTTTTTCTGTAGGAAAACTCAATGAAGCAAAAAGAGAACTGGAAAAAAGAGAATACAAAAACATAATTATAGATGAATCCCATCGCTTCAGAAACGAAACTACCCTTAGTTATGAAGTTCTTGCTGAAATATGCCGAGGGAAAAGAGTAATTTTAGTTTCTGCAACACCTTATAATAATTCTCCCTTAGATATACTATCCCAAATAAAGCTTTTCCAAAACACTCGATATAGCACAATTCCGGGTACATCAGACATTGAAGCTTTTTTTACTGGATTACAATCAAAATTAAAAAATATTGACCGCAAAAATAATTATGAGGAATATCTAAAGACTTCAGTTCAAAATGCTAAAGAAATACGAGAGAAGATTTTGAAATATATTATGATACGTAGAATCAGAACTGAAATTGATAAGTACTATAAAGATGATTTAGAAAGAAATAACATAAAATTTCCAGAAGTAAAAGACCCCAAGCCTTTTTATTACCAGTTTAACAGTGAAGAAGATAAAATATTTACAAAAAGTATCAACTGGTTAACACAAAATTTTTCTTATGCCCGTTATACGCCTTTACTTTATCTTAAAAGTGAAATTACCCAATTAGAAAAACAGTCACAGCAAAATATGGGTGGTTTTATGAAGGTATTATTGGTAAAGCGTCTGGAAAGTAGCTTCTACGCATTCAAAAAAAGTATCGATAGGTTTATATATTCCTATGAAATGTTTATCAAAGAGTATAAAAAGGGCGTGGTTTATATTAGTAAAAAGTATTCAAATAAGATTTTTGAACTTTTGGAAGAAGGAAATGATGATGAAATTCAAAAACTCATTGATGAAGGTAAAGCTGAAAGCTATAATAGTAGTGATTTTAAAGAGGATTTTATAACTGATTTAAATAGAGATTTAGAACTATTAAAAGCAATAAAAAAAGACTGGGATACCATAACACGAGACCCTAAAATAGAAACTCTCATAAAGAATTTGAAAGAAAATTCAGATCTGAAAAATAAAAAAATATTAATCTTCACTGAATCGAAAGAAACAGCTGAATATCTTACAGCAAATGTCACAACTCAGCTTGGTAATATAGCTCTTTTGTTTCACGGACAATCATCTGAAATTATAAAAAATCAGGTAATAGAAAACTTCGATGCACGGGTAAAAAATAAAAAAGATGATTTTCGAATTCTCATCACAACTGATGTTCTGGCTGAAGGGGTCAACCTCCATCGCTCAAATATTGTCATAAATTATGACATTCCATGGAACCCTACCAAAATTATGCAAAGAGTTGGAAGAGTTAACCGTATAGATACTCCACACGATGAGATCTATACCTTTAATTTTTTTCCAACTATTCAGTCTGACTCTGAAATAGAACTTACTAATATTGCACGTTCGAAAATAGAAGCATTTTTAAATTTACTTGGAGGAGATGCTTCAATATTAACTGAAGGCGAACCAGTTGAGTCGCATGAATTATTTGACCGATTAATTTCGAAAAAAACAATTACTGGCGATGAGGAAGAAGAATCTGAACTTAAATATCTAAAAATCATTGAAGAAATAAGAGATAATAAGCCAGATCTTTTTGAAAGAATAAAACGACTACCCAAAAAAGCTCGTTCTGCAAAATCCTTCTCTGAAGGCTATAGTGAAATTGCTTCCTCATCTTTTCTGATAACATTTTTCCGAAGAGGCAAACTAATGAAATTTTTCTATTCCACAAATAAAAATGAGGTAACGGAACTTGATTTTTTAACAACTGTCAAAGTTTTTGAAAGCACATTAAATGAAGAAAAAGTATCTATCCCTTTAAAAGAGTATTATGAGCTGCTTGATAAAAACAAAACATACTTTTTTAATACGCCAATCGAAGAATTATCTTTAGATAAGTCAAGAAAAGGAAGTAATAACATTAACAAGCTATTGAAAATAATAAAAGCCACCCAACAAAATAGCAAACAATTAACTGAAGATCAGGAACAATACTTTAAAATACTAGCCAAAAAACTTGAGGAAGGCGCAATCCCTAAGCGTACTGTTAAAAATACTCTTCAAGAACTTGAAAACCTTGGCAGAGAGATTCAAAATCCTTTAAAAGTAATTGCTATACTTCAAACAAATATTTCCTCCTTATTTTTGAAGGAGCATTATGCAGAAGTATCAAATATCCCAGAAGGCAAACGTGAAATTATCCTTAATTTGTTCGTAAATAAAATATAAAAAACCAGAGAAACGACTACTAACTAAGCTCTTCGCGTTATGTTGTTCAGAATAATCATAAGGAGGTCATACCACTTGAAGAAGCAATCGTAGAACTTAAAGAGGCAAAGGAGAAAAGAAAAGAAAAGAAAAGAAAAGAAAAGAGAGTGATAAGAGGTTTTTGGTGATGTTGAAAAGTTTGAGAGTTCATATAGTTGTAGAGTTAGTTAAAGAAAGAGGATATAAATTATAGTAGTAAAAATTTAATCTGACATTCCGCAAACACCTGAACTAATATTTAAAGAGTAATGCCTTAGAACGAGAGAACAAACTACCATCAAACCACTCTATCCATTTCCTAATAAAATCAAGCAACATATAAACTGAAAAACATTTTACACTTGACGATATAAATTTGGGACATAAATTATTACTGCCTTTTGAAAGAAGACTTACAAACCTCAGGTGAAATTATATGAAAAAGGGCATAATTAATTTTGCTCATGCTAATGGCTTCCCTGGAGAAGCATATAATAGAGTTTTATCTCACTTTGAAAATGAATACAGAATCATAAAAATTCATAAATTAGGTCATAACCCATCCTTTCCAGTTAATGATAATTGGACTAATCTTGCAGATGAACTTACTGAATTCATAAAAAAAAATTCAGATTCACCTGTAATTGGAATAGGTCATTCTCTTGGCAGCCTTGTTACTTTTATTGCTGCATATAAAAACCCAGAACTCTTTAAAGCAATTATAATGCTTGATCCACCTTTTTTTATAGGCATATATGGGGTAATATTTCATCTGCTAAAAATTACAGGCATAGCTGATAGATTTACTCCTGCAAATCAATCATCAAAAAGAAAAAGATACTGGGATAACATGGATGAGGTAATCAGCTATTTCACTAACAAAGCCCTATTTGCAGGCTTTCATCCTGATACTTTGCGGGACTATATAAAATACGGACTGAGGCAAATACAAAATGGATATGAACTTGATTATGACGTTGACACAGAGGTAAAGATATTTCAAACGATGCCTCACAATATTGGAAAATATAAAAAACCTCTAAACATACCAGGGGCTATCATCTATGGAGAGAATAGCCATGCTGTTCACATGCCTACTCTTAAAAGCTTTACTAAAAGACACAGTTTCAGACTTTGCACCTCCCCTGGTGGCCACCTCTTTCCACTTGAAAAACCAGATGAAACAGCCGAAACAATAAAAAGGGAGCTAAAAGCTCTGCTAAATTGAGCTAAGTGGTAAAAATATGAAAATTCCATTTCACAGGGCCTATCTCTCCACAGAAGAGATAAATTCCGTAACAGAGGTCATAAAAAGCGGTTGGCTAACCATGGGCGAAAAGACCTTTGAATTTGAAAAATCCTTTTCTGATTATGTAGGAGCATCTCACAGCATTGCAGTGAACTCCTGCACTGCAGCTTTACATCTGGCGCTGAAATCACTCAACATTGGCCCAGGTGATGAGGTTATCTTGCCTGCTATGACCTTTGTTGCAACATGGGAGGTTATAACTTACCTTAAAGCAAAACCAGTCTTATGCGATGTAAATAAAGATACCTTTCTTATTGAAGCAAAAGAAATCGAAAAAAAAATAACAAAAAACACAAAGGCAATTATCTGTGTCCATTATGGAGGATTACCCTGTGACATGGATTCCATTCTTGATCTTGCCAGCAAAAATAATATCCACGTAATAGAGGATGCAGCCCATGCTTTGCCAGCAACATACAAAACAAAAAAAATAGGCACAATTAGCAAAATTACATGTTTTAGCTTCTATGCCACAAAAACTATCACCACAGGTGAAGGTGGGATGATCACCACAGAGGACTCAGAAATTTCAGAAAGAATAAAGCGCCTGAGGCTTCATGGCATAACAAAGGATGCCTGGAATAGATATTCAGAAAAGGGCACATGGGTATATGATGTATCTGAGCCTGGATATAAATATAACATGACAGATATTGCTGCTGCCATTGGAATAGAACAGCTAAAAAAATGCGATCTAATGAATTCAATGCGTCAAAAAATTGCACAAAAATATACCTCTGCCTTTGCCGGTAACCCGCTACTTGAATTATGGAAAGTTGATAATCCTGCTGGCTGTTCATGGCATTTATATCCCATAAAGCTAAACATTAAAAATCTCAAAATAGATCGAGATGAATTTATAGAAAAGCTAAAATTTGCAGGCATAGGCACAAGCGTTCATTATATCCCCATTTATAGATTCACTATTTATAAAGACTCAGACTTATGGCCAGAATTTTTCCATGGATGTGAGGATATCTTTAGCAGAGAAGTTTCCCTGCCCATATATCCTGGGATGAGCGAAGAGGAAACTCAATTTGTAATTGATACTGTTATGGATATTCTTAATAAAAACAAAAAGTAAAGGCAGCAAATGGTGCAATCAAAAAAAATACTCATAGTAGGAGCAGGAGAAGCAGGCGCAAGCCTTGTCAAGGATCTGAAGGCAAGAGGGGCATGGAGCTCAGTGGCTGGATTTGCTGATGATGATCCTCTGAAAATTGGAAAAGAAATTTCTGGAATCAAAGTCCTTTGCAACATTGATGATATTTCTGCTATATGCGATGAGCAAAATATAACTGATGTAATAATTGCAATACCTTCTGCAAAATCATCTCTTATAAATAGAATAACAGAAAAAGTTTTAACAGCAAAAAGAAAAATAAACATTCTATTTGTTCCATCTGCAGAGAAATTTTTTGACTCTGTCCCAATATCACCTTCTCTACAGGAATTTCCTATATCGGAGATCTTAGATAGGGATGAATTTACAATAGACTTGCCATTGATGGAAAAATTTTTTGCTGGCAAAAGCATTCTTATCACAGGTGCAGGAGGCAGCATTGGATCAGAGATTTGCAAACAACTACTTAAATTTAGTGTGTCCAAAATTATAGCTCTTGGCAGAGGTGAAAACTCAATTTATAATCTCATGCAAGAACTTGAAGACTACCGATCGCTCATGCCGCAAAAAATGCCTCACACTTCATTTAAAATAGCAGATGTCCGTGACAGAGAAATGGTAAAAAAAATATTCAAAGAAGAAGAGCCAGACATAGTATTCCACGCTGCAGCTCACAAGCATGTGCCATTAATGGAATTCAATGAATGTGAGGCACTGCGCAACAATATACTCGGCACCTATAATATCCTGTCTCTATCCCATGAGTTCCATATTGATAAATTTATTCTCATATCCACGGACAAAGCTGTTAAGCCATCAAGTGTGATGGGTGCAACAAAAAGGCTCTGTGAGCTTTTAACATCATTCTATAATGAAAACTATAAATTGAACACAGCTACAGTGCGCTTTGGCAATGTCCTTGGCAGCAGAGGCTCTGTGATCCCACTATTCTTGAATCAAATAAAAAAAGGAGGGCCTGTAACAGTAACTCATCCAAAAATGAAAAGATATTTTATGAGTATACCTGAAGCTGCACTTCTTGTAATCAATGCAGCTGCCATATCCTTCGGCGGAGAAATATTCATACTCAATATGGGCAAGGAGCATAGCATAGAGGAGATAGCCCGCAAGATGATTGAGCTATATGGACTGAAGGCTGATATAGACATTAAAATCAAATATACAGGGCTCAGAGCAGGAGAAAAGCTTTCAGAGGAATTATTCTATAACTCTGATTCCATAGAGAAAAGCGCCAATGATAATATTTTTATCTCCAGGAATGAGCATTCTCAACTTACCATAAATATGGTTGAAGAAATAGTTGATGCAGTCACAAATAAAGTCTATTCCATGAATGGAAATGATGTTCGAGACTTTTTAAAAAAATTTATCCCAGAATATTTCTAACATCTACTTTTCTATAATCACTGAATTTGATAACTCATTGGTATCATCAGGCTTAATTGGGAAATGTTTGATCAACTCCTGTCCCACATCATTGATCGCCTTGCACAAAGCCTCTGAAGTTTTGTTTTCTTTTATCCCTCGAGCAATCAAAGTGCTATAAGACTGCAATCTCTCATCTTTAATCTTCTCATATATGCCTTTATCTGCAAGAATGTAAAGCGTGCGTTCAAGAATTGATATAAAAAATAGCACCCCTGTTTTATCTCTTGTGGCGTTAAGTCCCTTTTGGTAAAAAGATATAAAGGCTCTTTCCTTAACCTCCTCCTCTTTTCTCTTTTGAGGTATAAAAAGCCTTTTAAAGGGATCCATTGCTGAAACAAAAAAAGTCAGTGGAAGCTGTAAAATAAAAACAAAAGCCACAAAGACTAACAAAGAAATTGTAAAACGCATATTATCTGCAATTGGAGAATACCAGCTTACGAGGGATATTATCCATGATAAAATAGCATCAGAATTTACATAAAAAAACTCAGCAGGAACAAAGGATAAGATTATAGATAAAATAAATCCAACAAAAAGATCCACATCCCTATATGTACTGCTTCTCTCTACAACCATCACCACTATCTCTCCTGAGGTCTTTGATTCAACCTCTTTGATTGTAGATTCTATTTTATCTATATCTTCCTGTGATAAAAAATTTTTTGAACTGTATCTCATTACCAACCTCCTGAGGCTCCGCCTCCACCAAAACTACCTCCGCCACCGGAGAAACCACCTCCAGAAAATCCACCGCCTCCACCGCGGTAACTACCTCCCCCAGAAAGCAAAGGCATATAAGGTAAAATTAAACCAAGTATAAAGCCTATAATTGCGGCAACAATAAAGCCCAAAATCCCAATGGAGAATCCTCCAAAAAGCAAAGCCAGAGGCAGAGCAATTGCCCCAAGCCCTCCTCCAAGTAATTTAGAAATGGATGATGCTATGAGTAAAATAAAATACAAAACTATAAAAATAAAAAAAACTCCACCACCAGAAGAGGATTTAGTCCTTTTAGATTCCAGTAATTCGCTTTTAAATTCACCTCTGCATGCATCAATTATTGCAGATGCTCCTTTTATAAATCCCTCATCGTAATTCCCGGCTTTAAATTCTGGCTTTACAATATAATCCAGAATCCTACCAGCCAATAAATCTGTGAGCACACCCTCAAGGCCTCTACCAACTTCTATCCTCATGCGCCTGTCATTTTTTGAAACAACAAAGATTACTCCATTGTCCTTATTGGCCTGACCTATCTTCCACTTCTCTGCAACTCTTATAGAAAAATCCTCTATGGAATCTCCTTCAAGAGATTCCACTGTGAGAATAACAATCTGCGTTGAATCACTTTTTTCAATATCTGCAAGCTTTTCATTAAGGAGAATCTCTGTCTCTGGAGAAATCATATCTCCATAGTCATTTACTCTACCTTTAAGTGATGGCACCTCTAACGCCTGTGCCATCACAGAGATAAAAATGAAAAAGATAGATATTAAAAGACTCAGCCTTTTCATTGAAAATTAACCTTTGGAGCTTCCTTAGCCTTTTCCTCTGCTTTAAAAGGCTCTTTCCTTTCAAGCTTTAAGAATATATTGTTTGTAATGTTGTTTGGGAAAACCCTGATTGATGTGTTGAATTTCTGCACTGCCTGATTGTATCTAACTCGAGCAACATTTATTCTATTCTCTGTTCCTTCCAATTGATGCATAAGATCTGTAAAGTTCTGATTTGCCTTAAGCTCTGGATATTTTTCAACAACAACCATGAGCCTTGAAAGGGCACTGCTTAATTCCCCCTGAGCATTTTGAAATTTTTGAAAGGATGCAGGATCATTGAGAATCTCTTTGCTCATTTGAATTGAACCAACTCTTGAACGAGCATCTATTACTCCCTCCAGAGTTTCTTTTTCAAATTTTGCAACGCCTTTTACAGTTTCAACAAGATTTGGAATAAGATCCATTCGTCTTTGATAAGCAGCCTCAACATCTCCCCATGCAGCAAAGACCTCTTCCTCATTTGCCTGCATCTCATTATATCCACAGGAAGAAAAAGTCATAGCTGCCAGTAAAGTTATGAGAAGTAACGATAATTTCTTCATTGCAAAGATCTCCTTAAAAAAATTTTTTATTGTTTTATATATTAAATATAAAAAAATCCAAGAGAAAAGTTAAAAATTTTTTAATTTTTAAATATTTTCATCACTCCATTGAAGTCGCGAAAAAAGCTTTGCCAGGCGCCTCATGGGCTTCATTAAATCCTCGTTAAATGCACCAGAGGTTAGCTTCCACTTCCAATTACCTTCAATAGTTCCAGGAGTATTCATCCTGAACTCTCTTCCATAACCAAGTATATCCTGAGCAGGAATAACAACAAGATCAGCTAAAGTTGCATAGGCCTCACGGATAATTCTTTTATGAAAATCGCTCCATTCCTTCATTGCAAGGTACTCCATCACCTTAGCCCTATCTTCTTCTGGAAATAGGGGATCATAAAACCAACCATTTATGGTATCGTTATCGTGAGTTCCTGTATATACAAGGCAATTGCGATTATCAATGTTATGAGGTAGATAGTCATTTTTGTCATCTGAGCCAAAGGCAAACTGTAAAATCTTCATTCCAGGCAGTTCAAAGGAATCTCGCAAAGCCTTCACCTCTGGAGTAATCACTCCAAGATCCTCTGCAATAAATGGAAGATCTCCTATTTCATCTTTTAGTCTATAGAAAAATTCTTCCCCAGGAGCTTTTTCCCAATGACCATTTATAGCTGTCTTTTCTCCATATTTTACTTTCCAGAAAGACTCAAAGCCTCTAAAGTGATCAATCCTTATCACATCAACAAATTGTAAATTGTGACAGATTCTCTTCTTCCACCAACTATAGGTCTCCTCGTTCAATTTGTCACCTATGTACCATTTATAAACTGGATTACCCCAAAGCTGACCCGTTTCACTAAAATAATCAGGAGGAACTCCTGCAACATAAGTAGGCCTGAGATTCTCTTTATCAATTTCAAGTATGGAACTCATAGACCAGGCATCTGCACTATCCATAGAAACATATATTGGTATATCTCCTATTATGCTTATGCCTTGTGAATTAGCATAGTTTTTAAATTTCTCCCATTGTCTAAAAAAGACAAATTGAGAATATTTTATTATATCGATTCTCTTTTCAAGCTTGACTTTATAAAAAGAAAGGAACTCCCCTTCCCTCAGAGCAATTCTTTTATCCCATTCAAGCCAGTTAAAGCTATTAAACTCATGAGCCAGTGCCATAAAGAGAGAATAATCATCAAGCCAGAAATCCTGTTTTTTGCAGAAGCTATTGAATTCTCTTTTATCATCATCTGTCCCATGGAAAATAAAATCATTATAGGATTGAATTATGGCTCTGCGGATATAATCCCTGCTCCAAAAAAAATCAGCAAAATGATCATCAGTGACTTCCTCCTTGATAAAATCAGAGACAAACCACTTCTCTTTTTTTAAGTAATCTACATTTATAAAAAGCTCATTGCCAGCAAAGGAAGATAAAGATGAATATGGAGACCACTGCATTGCAGGAGACACTGGACCAATTGGAAGTATTTGCCAGTAAGAAAATCCTCCCTTTTTAAGCAGATCTACAAATTCATAAGCCTCATCTCCCAGAGAACCACAGGCCTGTTTCCCCGGGAGGCTTGTAATATGCAACAAAACTCCCGCACTTCGTTTTAGCTTCATTTTTTACTCTGACTTTTCATTTTTAATAACACACGCTTTAAATTCTCAAGCTCTTCACCATAGCCTTTCCAGTTAGAATTTTTCAAATTTTCCTGTGCTTTTTCGTAGTGATAGTATGCTTTATCAGCAAGCTCAGAAATACTTTCCTGAGATTCTCCCTGTGAGGATACAAATCCTCCATAGAAAACACTTTTGAGAGCTGTTTGCAGATCCTGCTCCATTGCTATTTTGTCTGCAAAGGCAACTATCACCTTCTTAAGCTCTGGCATCTCACTTGTCTCTGCCTTTAGATACAAAGGCTCTATGTATATAATGGATTCTTCCACTGGTATTGCAAGCATATTGCCTCTTATAACTGCAGAGCCTTTTTGATTCCACAGAGTCAATTGCTTTGAAATTTCTGGATCCTGATTTATTCGGGCCTCTATCTGCATTGGGCCATAACTCAGCTTATCCTTTGGTAAAAGATAGAGCTGCAAATTACCATAATCTGGCATATCACACTTTGCAGCCAAAAAACCAATCATATTATTTTTGCTATAGGGAGTAAAAGGCAAAATCAAAATAAATTCACTTTTGCTTTTATTTGGAAGCCTGGTTACAAGATAATAGCTCTCAACCGGAGCCTCTGAGTTTTCATATATCTGAGTTGGCTTTGACCAGAGATCCTCGTTGTTATAAAAAACATTACTATTTGTCATGTGATATCTAAGCAAAATGTGGCTTTGAATATCAAAAATATTTTCTGGATAGCGAATATGCTTTTTTAGATCCTCTGGTATTTCTTTAATATTTTTAAAAATTCCAGGGAAGATTTTACTATAGGCCTTTATCAAAGGATCAAATTCATCAGCTATATAACAGTTGATTTTTCCATTATAGGCATCAATAATTATCTTTGCTGAATTTCGTATATAATTTAGTGTATCTCCACTATTCAAAGTCACAGGAGTTGAATAAGGAAACATATCTGTTGAGCTGTAACAATCAATTATCCAGTAAAGCTTTCCCTGAGAAACAACAAGGTATGGATCGCTATCAATCTTCAAAAAAGGAACAAAATTTTTTGCTATTTCTGTAATGTTCCTCTTTATATGCAATCTACTCTCACTGTTAATATTTCCAGAGATCAAAATATTCATCTCTCCAAGAGACACTGCTGCCATAAATCTTTTAAAAAAGGAGTCAAGCTTTATGCCACCTGTGCCTTGATAAGAAGTATATTTATTCTCATCACCAGAGGGATAGTCAAACTCCCCTGGGGATATGGAGGTATTTGTAATCACATAATCATCGGTCCCTTCTCCATAATAGATTTCTGGCCTATCAACAGAAATGCCTGCAAATGATTTTGGAGGAATATCTTTTATTAAAAACTCTGGCAATCCATCGGGTGTAACTCTGTCTACTCTGCTCATTGCAAGCCCATAGCCATGAGTGTATATGAGATGCTTATTCTGCCATGTCTGAGTATTAGCTCCTAAACCTTCAATGGATAATTCTCTTGCAGAAAGATTTACAGCTATATTTTTGCCTTCTATTAGATAGCGATCAACGTCAACGTCATTAAATCTGTAATACTGCTTGAGTTCCTGTAGTTGTTTATATGTCTGATGCAAGGGTCTCCAATCCCAGAGCCTGACACTTTCGATTGTATCTATGTTTTTTCTCAAATCATTATAAGATAGTCCACTCTTATTTTCAAAGGGGATCTCTTTTATTTTATCAAGCTTATATGCAATTCTTGTAAAAGTTATATTATTCTGTATATAAGGCTTTTCTTTATCAAGCTCATTTGGTATTACAACAAATCTTTGTAAAAGTGAAGGATATAATGTCCCAAGTATAAAATACAGAGGAATAATTACAAGAAGAACAATTACAGGTAACCGAAAGCTCTTTATAAAGACATTAAAAAAAAGCAAGGCAGCAGCAATAAAAGATAAAACCTGGGCAACCCTGTAGGCAATGAGCTTTGCATTAACCGCTGAATATCCTGCTCCATAAAATTTTCCAGAGTGAGAAAATAAAATATCATAGGCTGCAATCTGATAGCTAAGCCCATAGAGAATTACTATTAACCCAAGCAAAATTGATATGTGAGCTCTACTAAAAGGAGACATTTCAAAGGCACGTAATATTGATATTCCGCCATTTATGATATGCAAAAAGAAAGAAAATATTACAATAATTACAAGAGAAGTCATTAGCCAGCCATAAAGAAATTTAAAAAAGGGAAGAATAAAAACATAAAAAGATATATCTCTTCCAAAAATTGGATCCACAGGAAATCCCTCAAAAGGGACAGCATTTTTGAATAAAAGATACTCTTTCCAGAAAGCAGCAGCACCTCCTCCCATTAAAAATCCAGCAAAAACAATAGCAATTGTCATAATCAGGAGTAAAAATTTTCTGGAATTGCCAATAATTGGAATATTTATTCTGTCCAAAAAGTTAGGAGAAAAAAAACGCCCCTTTCCGCCTATAATTCTTATCACAATAAAATTCAACATGAAAAGAATAATAAAGATACACCCAAAAATAATCTGCACATTAAATTTAGTGAAAAACATTACCCAGAAAATTGCAAGGCCATCATTTGCCTTAAACCATTCATAATCGATAAAAAAAGACGCAGTGAGCTTAGCTATAATATAGAATATGAGCAATGTTATAAAAGCTATAACTATTTTTCTATTCATAAAATCCCCTCTCTTTAATTTAAACAAATATATATAACAAAGAAATTTTTGTCAATCATGAAGATTTATCTAAGTTAATATACCTTATCTCTATCCTTATACTTTTTTAGCTTAAAATGCTTTATGCACCAGGTTATAAATTTATTGCCTTGAACTAAAAAACATTTTTGACAATTATTTCTGCTTAATATTTGTTCTGTAACAAATCTTCTTGATCTTTCCCATAAAAAATTTATAATGTCATAAGAATACTTATAAGTGAGGATTACCTTGGATATTCATATTGGTTTCTGGATAATATTCGTCATAATGGTTGGAGTTATGCTCTATATAGATCTCTATGTTACAGATCATGAAGGCCACGAAAAAACATTGAAAAGCAGTGCTATATGGAGCCTTATATGGATTGGAGTTGCTTTACTTTTCAATAGCTCTCTCTATTTTTTCTACGAAAACGGTCACGAAAAGGCAATGGAATTTCTTGCAGGTTATCTCATTGAAAAATCTCTATCCGTTGACAATCTCTTTGTATTCATAATGATATTTCAGGCTCTAAACATTAAAAGAATAAATCAACCACACATTCTGAAATGGGGAATACTTTCTGCAATAGTTTTCAGGATAATATTTATTATAGCAGGGGTAAGCCTTCTCCATTACTTTCATGCAACTATATATATTTTTGGTGCAATATTGCTATGGGCCTCTGCAAAAATGTTGAAAGATGCACTGTCACATCAAAATGAAACAATAGATATAGAAAACAATCTCCTTGTAAAATTTTTTAAAAGGCGATTTCACGTTGTAACTAATTACAATGGTAACCATTTCTTTACAAAAGAAACAGGCAGACTTGCCCTGACTCCTCTTTTTATAGCCCTTGTTATGATTGAGTCAGCAGACATCGTATTTGCAGTGGATTCCATACCTGCAGTATTAGCTATTACAACAGACCCCTTTATAGTGATAACATCAAACATAATGGCCATACTGGGTCTAAGAGCTCTCTACTTTGTTCTATCTGGAATGCTTGATCTCTTTAGATACCTCAAGCATGGTGTAGCTTTTATACTATTCTTTGTTTCAATAAAAATGATGATTACAGACTTTTATAAAATACCTGTTTCAATATCTCTTTCAGTAATATTCTCAGTGCTTGTGCTCTCTGTTGTATTATCACTTATATTTAAAAAAGAAAAGTAAAGGACTATGGAATTAACAAAATATCACTACAGTGATTTTGATGCAGAAAAGATACTAAAGATAAAAAAAGATAAAAAAATTTTTGTTGTATTTTCAACCTTTGGGGAAAGAGAAGCCTCTCTTGTTAAAGAAAAAATTGAGCTCCTCATGACACTCCCAAAGGGATTAATTGACAAAATATTTTTAAATCACAGAAGAATTACACCTCATCCAGACAAAACAGAGATTATGGCCAAGGACAAAGCTCCACTGGTTGAGGTAATAGTGGCAAATGAAGTCTCTGTCCCAGACATGAAAGATGAAAGGGGTAAAGGTTCAGACATGAGGCGCACTCTATACGAAATAAATCACAGAGAGCAAAATATAAATCCTTCAGATATAATCATAGTCTTTCTTGATGCAGATGTTGTGCCTGAATACTTTGGAACTCATTTTGTAACAGCCCTGGCAGGTGCACTGCTGGAGGGCAATGATTTCTCCAAAGCCTCTTTCTGGAGGGAGATGGGCAGAGTCAAAAAATTTGTTGCACAGCCTTTGTTTTCTGTTATAGATCACCCTCTCATAAACAGCCTCAGAGAATTTGCCTATCCTTTATCTGGAGAGTGTGCAGCTACCCTTGATTTTTTTAATAAAGTGAGTTTCTGGCAGATATATGGAGTGGAGACAGGTATACTTACAGAGCTGTCTTTAAGCAATTATAAAGCAGCCGATGTCAACCTTGGATTATACGACCATGAACATCATCCAGATATTAATATTCAAAAGATGTGTTTTGGTATAATTAGGACCTATCTTAAATCATTGATTGATGCAGGTATAATTTCTCTGTGCGATGAAGCAAAAATATCAAATCTTTTGCAATTTGAATATATAGATAGTGATGGTGCAAGAGTTAGAGTAGAAGAGAGCCTTACGGAACTAAAATACAGGCCACTTAAGGAAATACTTTAAAAGCTTAATGCTAAAAAGGCTGAAAACCTTAAAGGTTTCAGCCCAGAGAAAACGATGAAGAAGTTTAATTGTAGTAGTAAAGATTAAAGCTTTGTTGTGACTCCTGCAGCATAGTAAGAAGGATCATCACACTCTCCGCCGTTCTTTGTCTCAATATACTTGCCAGCCATGAGGTATGCACCTTCAACCCAGAAAGTAGTCTTTGGAGCAACATCGTATCCAAGTCTAAGGTCAATTTCTGTTCCTATTGCCTTGTCTTTAACAATCTTGTCAGATGTTGTGCTTCCATAAGCCACCTGAGCAAGTGCAGAAACTTTATCTACTTTTAAGTTTACTCCAAGACCAAAAGCCATAAGACCTTCTGTAGCCTTGTCATATTCATTAGATACACCAACCTGCCCAATGTTTCCAGCATCATTTATTATGAATAGAGGACCTACTTCAAGCTCATCTCCACAGGCAGCCTGGAAAGAAGTTACCTTATCATCAGAATCATCCTGGCCTGTTGTATACATACCAAAGAGATTCAAGGAAAGCATATCAGAGGCTTTAAAACCTGCATTTAAGTATCCTGCATAGGCTTTGTATTTTGCATCAAAAGTTTTATTTTTACCCATGATGTAAACAAAGTCAGCATTTAAAGAAAAATCCCCAGCCTTAAGAGCAAGGCCAATTGACGGCATTGTCTTTGTAAACTCACCAGTATTACCAATTGAATTTAAATCTTTATCCACATTAGTGCCTGTTAGCGCAGTTACATCATGATTTTTTTCTCCCTTTGCATAGAGAACTGCCGGTATAATTGTAATATCACCTAACTTGACTGGCAATTTAAAAGAATACATAAAGGCATCATCTTTATCCTCTGCAGTTGCATTCTTTTCAGCCAAATCATATTCATCAATCTTTACATAAGCAAGGTCAACTTTTACAACCCCTGCATCATATACAAGGTTAAACTGAGGCATATCGTTGTTGTAACCTATTGAATAGATAAAGGGAGCAAGACCAGCTCTCATGGAAAGGCCTGGTATAAAGAAATCCTTCACATCAATGTAGGCCCACTTAACCTCAACAGCTATTTGATCTCCATCTGGATCAGCATATCCTGAGTTAGAACCAGATCCATTACCACCAACGGTTGCATCGCCACCCTTTCCATAAAACTGATCAATTTCAAAACCAGTTACTACAGAGACATTTTCCATGCCCATTGTAAAGGTTGGTCTTACCCTTACTGCAGAATAATCCTTGTACTCATCTTTTTTTGCTGTTGTTTCTTTTACTGCAATTGCACTTGCAAAAACATTGTACTTGAAATCAGGGCCTTTTGCTGCTTCCTGTGCAAAAGCTGCACCTGCAAAGAGAAAAGACATACAGACAGTAAAAAATCTTTTCATTTGATACTCCTCTTATTTTTTTAATTTTTAAAATAAATTTTTAGCACTTCTGTGAAGAATCTATTTTCTCTTCCATACGTGCAGCAGTAAATTAAGAGGAGGCCTTTTAGATTTTATTAAGAGAAGGTTAATATTTTATAAAAATTACATTTTATATAAATAGCCAATATTATTTTGATCTGCATCTTCCTACAACTGTATTCTCCTCATCACCATCATCATAAAAAATATGGATTCTGTCACCATCCATAGAGGTTATCTTTCCGGGATAGTAAATCCCTCTGCCAAGCCAGTTGCATTCAACCTTTGTTCCAACTTTCCAATAGATGGCTTTTATTCTGGAACTGTCAAGGATTGCAAAATCACCGTCATCAAAATATGCCTTATAATTGTTTCCCTCTGGAATGAAAATTGCAGGATACCAATATCCATCGCTCCACATGCCAAGTCCGCGTATTTTATCGCCACTATCCAAAGCAATAATGGCAAAAATTAAAAAGACAGGAAAAACTATCTTTAAAAGTTTCATTCATTGCTCCTATTATACCACAAGCATAAGATAAATATCACAAACATTGGTGCCAGTTGGCCCTGTTTTAAAAAGACCATTTATTTTTTCAAAAAAATGATAAGAATCACTTTCTTGAATAAACTTTTCAGGGACAAGACCAAAATCATTTGCTATACTGTAAAGCTCCATTGAGGCAAAAGCACCGGAAGCATCTGTAGGACCATCATTGCCATCTGTTCCTGCTGCAAGGAAAAAAACTCTGCCATCAAGCTCAGAGCTTTTTCTTATATCGTTTAAAAAAGACAATGCCATTTCCTGACATCTGCCACCCATTCCTTTTCCCTTTAATGTTACAGTGGTTTCTCCCCCTGCAATTATACAAATAGGTAAATCTCCATTGTTACTCCATCTACACAAATCCCTTGCAATGCCTGCAAAAAAGTGTGCAATTTCCCTTGCCTCTCCTGTGACCATTGAGGTTAATATATTGCTCTTAAAGCCAAGTCTACGGGCCTCCTGTGAAGCAGCAAGAAGTGCATGATAATTTGTCCCAATGAGTATATTTTTAACAGAATTGAAAATTGGACTGCCGACCTTTGGAGTCTCAGGGATTTCACCTTTAGCTCCTTTATTAAGAATTTCCATAATATTTTTTGGCACAGAAGACTCTATACCATACTTTTCTATTATACCAATTGCATCAACAAAGGTAGACGAATCTGGAACAGTTGCACCTGAGGCAATAACATCAAGATTATCACCAACCACATCGGATAAAATCAAACTTATACACGTTGCAGGGTAAATCATCTCAGCAAGCCTTCCTCCTTTAATATTGGAAAGGTGCTTCCTGAGACAATTGATCTCATGAATCTCTGCTCCACAGGAAAGGAGAAGTCTTGAAAGAGATTGCTTTTCTGAAAGAGACACAGAGAGCTCATCGTTACTGTAAGGAGAACATAAAACAGCAGAGCCTCCACCTGATACAAGATTTATAACCAGATCACTCTCAGAGAGATTCTTCACCAAATCAATAACAGAGGCAGAGGCCTTGACTGAATTCTCATCAGGAACAGGATGACCTGCCTCAATGAGCTTAATCTTTTGCAATTTTTCCACATGGCCATATTTAACTGCAACAACACCAGAATCAATCATTCCACCAAAAATATCCTCAATGGCAAGAGCCATTCTACCAGAGGCCTTACCCATACCTGTTACAAAAACTTTTTTAAAATTATTTAAATCTATTTCATGACGCTCTGTCTTTGTATCGATAATGAGCCTGTTATCTATAACTTTTAGCAATTCTTTAATCATCAAATAGGGATCAACTCTCCTGAGGCCTGCCTGAAAAATGGATTCAAGGATCGCAAAAGCTTTCTCATTATTCATTTTGTTACTCCTTTAAGAAAATTTTCTGCCAGAGAGATATTTGCCTTTATTACAGGCAAAGGTAAAAGCTCATAGGCCTTTTTAAAACACCTGAGAGCATTAAAATAATCCTTTCTATGATTCAATAAAATGGTTCCTGCTTCGTTCAAGGCCATAAAATTAGACCTATCAAGTTCTGATACCTGAATAAAAAGTTCCTGTGCCCTATCATATTCCTTTTCTTTTAACAAATCTACAGCTTCTTCATATAAATTTAAAGAGTCATAAGCATTGGAATAAAGTTTTTCGTTTTTACATATTTTCAATCGTGTCTGCAAAAAGTTAACCTCCATGGAGTGATTCTCTTCAGCCCATGATAAGGCCTTGCCATAATATTGAGCAGCCAGCTTTCTATCCCCTGACATATAGTATAAGTCTCCAAGCACTCTAAAAATCACTGGCGACTCTCCATAAAGTTCCATCTCTTTATATAAATACTTTTCTGCCTCTTCATAGCTTTTAAGGGCAATTAACAAAACAGCAATATTGTGAAGCACAGACTGACTTTGGCTATCTATATCCTCCACTTTTCTATACCAGAAAAGGGCCTTCCTGGTCTTTCCCTCAGCCATTCTGTTTAGGGCTATCCTCTCATAAAAATTTTTTAAATATTTCTTTATCATCAAAAAATCCTTATTAAACAATAATTGAAATTATTAGAGAGATAATATTTCAAAGCCATTGCTATTACAGCAATGGCTTTGATTACTTACATAAAAAAGCTTACAATCAAACATATAATAAAAGCAACCGTTCCTTCAATTGCAGTTGCAGTTGTATAAATCTTATATGCAATGTTTACAGGCATATTTGAAAACTGAGATACAACCCAGAAATAAGAGTCATTGGCATGGGATACAACCATTGAGCCAGCACCAATTGCTACAGTAGTAAGAGCGGGATTAAGCCCGAGAGTAGAAAGCAGTGGCGCCATAATTGAAGCAGTGGTAATAATTGCCACAGTGGATGACCCTTGTGCAGTCTTTAGTGCTGCAGAGATTAAAAAGGGCAAAAATATACCAAGATTAAGAGTGCCAAGGTTAACCTTGATAAACTCAACCATTGGAGATCCTTGCAAAACCTTCCCAAAGGAACCCCCAGCAGCGGTAATAGCAAGAATAATTGCTGCATCCTTTATACCATGACCCATCCATTGATCAACAGCAGTTCCCAATTCGCTTTTTTTAACCAAAAAAAGACTCACAATTACTCCAATCATAAGAGCAGTTACAGGATCACCTATGAAGTTTATAAATATATATGTTTTGCTATCCTTTGCGCCAAAGGGAAGACTTGGGAAAGCAGAAACAGACTTCAACAAGATAAGAACTATTGGAAGAATCAGAGGCAAAAAAGACATAAAGGTACTGGGGAGTTTGCCATATTTGTTTATTAAGTCAGAATAACTCTCCTCAACCTCTGGCTTTATATCATACTTTTTGCCAATAAAATTTGCCCATATCCACCCAGCAAGAGAGGCAGGTATTGCAGCAATCAGACCTATTAAAATTACAGTTCCAATATCAGCCTGCAAAGCTCCTGCTGCTGCCAGAGGCCCTGGAGTTGGAGGAACCATTGTATGAGTTGCATACAAACTACAGAGGATTATCTCTGTATGGCTACAAAATATGGAAGAGGAACCATTGTATGAGTTGCATACAAACCAGTAGAAAGAGCAACAGCCATGATAGCCATTGATTTACCAGTCTCTGCAGATAAGGCCTTATTAAGAGGAGTGAGTATGACATATCCTGAGTCACAAAAGACAGGAATTGATGTAACATAACCTGCAATATTCATCGCCAGAGGAGCCTGCTCTTTGCCAACAATTTTAAGTATAGCCCTTGTCATTGAAAGAGCAGCACCTGTTTTTTCCAGAATATAACCCATAATTGTCCCTGCTATGATGACAATACCAATATTGGCAAGAGTGCCACCAAAGCCATCTTTAATAGCCTTTATTACATCCATAGCTGGCATGCCTATGGACAAACCATAAATAAAGGCAATAAGAATTAGAACCACAAAGGCATTAATCTTTGCTCTCCCTGTTGCATAAACGATTAAAATAACCGCAATGAGGAGAAACAAAAGAGACAAACCTCCTGAAACCATAAATTACCTCCAACATTAAATTTTAAAAAGCTGGTATCATAAAAACTTCAAAATTTAATATACACTATGATGATGGAAATATCCATAATGCTACAGAAATTTTATATTTTCCCTTAAATTTTTGTATTAAGATAAAACTCAGCTTGAAAACTAAACTTAAATTAAACTTGAATTTTTATTGACATAAAATAAAAATCCTGCTAAGTAAAATACAAGAACCAGGAGGATCCTATGACTCTGCCAGATAGAAATAATCCCTACAGCTTTAATGAATTCCTGAAATGGAGAAAAAATGTAAACTATTATACAGATGATCCATTCATTCAGAGGGCACTAAAGGCCTTTGCAGGTGATTCCTTCAATGAAGCAGACAGGGAGGCCAGAGAGATCTCTCCAAAGGTTTCCTATCGCTGGAGAGATATGGCAGAGGCAATAGCAGTGCCAGAAAAGCGTCCCTATATTATGCACTATGACGGTCATCACAATCGCATAGACAGAATAGTCAGACCAAGAGAGACAGAGATTATGGAAAAAGAGATCTTCTCTGAAGGGCTCTTTGTAAATACCAAATCTCCATGGGTTAAGCTTATAAAGATGTTTTTGATATATCAAAATGGAGAGGCCTGTATTGCCTGCCCTGTGACATGCACAGAAGGACTTGTAAAGCTTCTTGAGATATATCAAAGTGAGGAGACCAGATACATATTGCAACACTGCAGAGATGGGATCGATGGGGACTTTGCAATAGGAGCTCAATATCTCTCGGAGATACATGGAGGCTCTGATGTCCCTGCTAATTTACTTGAAGCTGTTAATGAAAATGGAACATGGAGATTATATGGGAGCAAGTTTTTCTGTTCTGCAACTCACGCAGATTATGTTGTCATAACAGCAAAACCCCGTGGAAGCGAAGAGGTAGCACTCTTTGTAATGCCATCATGGCTTCCTGGGAACAAAGAAAAAGAAATCCGCAACGGTTACACAATTGACAGAATAAAGTGGAAAATGGGAACAAGCGAACTTACAACAGGGGAGATCACATTTAATGGAGCAATTGCATACCCTGTTGGGCCACTCAATCGTGGGGTTTCCAATGTAGTTTCTATAGTTCTCACATATTCAAGGCTTACAGTGGGATTATCAGCAGCAGCCTTTATGACAAGAGCTTGCAGGGAGGCAAAGGCCTATGGAGAATTCCGCTATGCCTTTGGCAGAAAAATATCCGATTTTCCTCTTGTTAAGGCACAATTGCAAGAAATCGAAAACTATACAAAAAGAACAATTGCAGGAGCATTTAACTTATACAAAGACTTTCTTGAAATTGAAAACAAGCGCCATCTAAAAAAAGATAGCCTCTCCATGGAAGAAAACAAAAAAATATTTCGTGTCCGAGAACTCATTATGCTTCAAAAAATTACAGCATCTCTGGATTCAACAGATGTTATACGAAACTCCATGTCCATATTTGGAGGTCATGGAGTTATGGAAGATTTTTCTTCATTGCCAAGGCTTTACAGGGATTCAGCTATAAATGAGCTATGGGAGGGGCCAAGGAATGTGCTGCTTACCCAGATCCACAGAGATCTGCAAAAAAACTCATCGTGGTATAAACCAGATGACTTTATAAGTGATATATTACATGGAAAAGATAAAAATCTAATAAGAGAATTTTCCAGTGAACTTGAATATCTCCTTGGAATCAGAGACCTTACAAACATAAGCGATGACAACATAAAAATTGCTGGCAGGTGGGATGACTTTACAAAAAGGCTCTTCCATGAATATCAAGAAAAAGCTCTTTCTTACATAGAACAAAAGACAAATAAAAAACTCAGTTATAAATCAAAGAGCCCTTAAAAATAGGGCTCCTTGATTTGCAATTAAAGTAATTCCAAAAGAAAGAAAATCATGGATTTTGATGATATACATCAATGAGGCTATAAACCTCTTCATTGAGTACTTTTTCAAATTCCTCTTTATTTGGAACAGGTCGCTTGAACATCTTCTGAATCTTCTCAAGCTGAGCATCTGTATTCAGAGGCTTGCCATAGAGATCAAAGGCATATCTTGAAAAATCCCTTACAAATAGGTCAAACATCTGATTTATAACTGAATCAGATATTCCCTCAATATTTGCACTCTCAATAATAAGCTGACCATAAGCAACCATTGTAAAGAGCTCACCAACTGCCAGTAGATAGTCAAACTCCATCATCTGTTTTGCAAGATCCTGGCCTGATACCATCAGGTATTCTTTATAAGCCTGAATCTGCTCCAGAAAAACCTTTACATTTGCCAGATGAGCTCTTGTGTTATATGCAATATTGTAATCATGGAATTTAGTTTTTGCATAGTTCTTTGTTGGGCCTTGTCTAAAGAGAAAATCATCATTTCTATTGTCTGTTATTCTTCCAACCTCCTCAAAAGGTGCAGGCATAAACATGTAACTTGGGATAAGTTTGGCAATGAGAGCCATATTTACATGGCGTGTTCCCTCAAGTTTTGGGAAGCCTCTAAGCTCAGCAACAGCCTGTTCAAAATACATATCCTTTTCAAAGCCCCTTGCTGCAATAATGTCCCAGAGCATTTCATGAGTTTCCTCGCCCTGTATAGCAACCTTCATCTTCATTATTGGATTAAAAAGGAGGTATCTCTTGTCATTCTCATTTGCCACTCTCATATAATCAGTTGCTCTAAGGCCAAAAAGCTTCATTCCCATAAGCCTGAGCCATGAATCCATAAAAAGTCTCTTAACATGGGCAAACTCAATAACCTTCTTTCCATAGAGAACCCTGTGAGCAGCGTGATTTAAGGCTTCATAGAAAGAGTGAGTAACAATACCTGTAGCACCAGAGCCAATATTAAACTTGCAGATATTGATTGTATTAAGCATGTCATCCCATGCTTTTTGACCACGAGATAAAATATCTGCCTCTGTTATTGGATAATCATGAAGAGCAAATTCTGCAACAAACTGTTGATTTACATCAACGATATTCTTTACACACTCATAATTTGGATGAGCAGAGTCTACAACAAAAAATACATACTCATCTGTATCTGCAAACTTTCCAAAAACAGTTATTGTACTTGCTACGTTTCCATTACCGATGTAGTATTTGCTGCCATTGGCAACCCATGTTCCATCGCCCTTTGGATAAAGCTTCATTTCTGAGGAATAAATGTCAGCACCATGCTCTTTTTCTGATAATCCGAAGGCACAAAGAGCATTCTGCTTTAGTTTTGCAGCAGCCTTATGCTTTGCCTCTTCATTGTCACCAAGCAAAACAGGATCAAGTCCAAGTGTCGAGACATGGAAAGTATACCAATAAGCAGCACCATAGAAACCACATATCTCAGAAAATTCATACATTCTATATGTACTGTAGTACTGATTTGGATCAGATCCATAACCTTTTGGTAAAAAGAGAGTTTCAAAAATTCCCTCTTCAGTAACAAATTTCTGAAAATCTTCGCAAAACTCCTTTTTGTGATATTGTTCCTTTTGTTTAGCAAGACCTTTCTTTTCAAACCACTCAATGGTTTTGAGCATGATCTCTTTGGATCTTTCGTCAGGATAGTTCCTGTCACGATACTTTTTTGGATTAAGTAATATGCTCATAAAAAACTCCTTGTAAATTAAAAATAAAGCTTCTTAGCCAAGATCCCCAAAGCAGAATGGCAAAAGCCAAAGTTTACCTGTAGCTTTAAGATAAAATATTTAAAACTACTTATCATTACAAAAGAAAAGGGATGAATTTTTTGTCAACATAAAATAGAACAATATTCGCATAATAATATTTGCATTTATAAATGTGAATATTAATAATATATTAAGGACGCTAAACCTGAATAAAAAAAAGGCCATCCCTTTAGAGATAGCCCCAAAAACATTAAAACGCGAGGAATCAAAAGTAATGATTCTCTGTAATTTGTAGTAATGTTCCCCCAACATCACCACAAATTAACATTGTAAACCCCCAAGATTTTGAACCCGTCCAGACGGATCCAATAAAAACATAAAAAATTCACTTTTGGTATTTCAACTATAAAATGGTAAACCAAAAATGTAAAGAACTTTTCTATCTAAAACTAAAAAATTTTTCTAAAAATTATAATAATACAGAATTTTATTTTTATTTATTTAAAACTTATGCCAGCATTTTATTAAATCATACTATTAAGATAAAGGTTATTTGCTCCTTTCTAAAGTCTTATACAAAAAAAGAAAGGCCCTCAATGAGAGCCTTCCAGGATAAATCTCAATCTAAATATTAAATTATGGGTTCATTTTGTATTCATCTTTCAATGGATACACATGTTTTTCCCATACCCTCTTAAACTTTTCCACATCTGGAACAGGATTTTTTATCATCTTGATACAATATTCAAGCTGCGCAGGGGTGTTACTCTTTTTCTGATAAAGCTGCACAGCATACTTAGAGAAATCTCTAACAAGAAGATCAAAGATCATATCAAGGATATCATCATCTACATTGTATATCTTTGCATTTTCAATAATCAACTGACCGTAGGCAACAACAGTCATCAACTCACCCATTGCAAGAAGATAATCTATGTCATTGCTCTGTTCTTTTGTTGGAGTAGCCTTTGCAAGGAATTCCTTAAATGTTGCAATCTGCTCCTTAATTACTCTGATATTTGGCAGATCAATGCTGTTATAAGCAATGTTATAATCATGGAACTGGACTTTTCCAAGACCACTTGTTGGTCCCTGATCCATGAGGAATGCATCATTTTGTGGACCATCGCATTTTGGAATAACAGGAAATTCCTTTGGATTAAAGAAATAATTTGTCATGAATTTCACAACAAGAGCCATATTTACATGAACTGTTCCTTCAAGTTTTGGGAACATCCTTATCTCCTGAGTAGCCATTTCAAAATATGGTTCTTTCTCAAATCCCTTAGCTGCAATTACATCCCAGAGCAGATTGATAACCTCCTCCCCTTCTCTTGTAACCTTCATCTTGCAGAGAGGATCATAAAGGAGATACCTTCTGTCATCCTTGGATGCTGTCCTCATATAATCTACAGCTCTAAGATTGAAGAGCTTCATTGCGCAAATACGCAAATATGCATCCATGAAAAGATTCTTTACATGTGGAAAATCTGTTACATATTTTCCATAGAGATTTCTGTTTGCAGCATGCTCTATTGCCTCATAAAAAGCATGAGTTGCAATTCCAATTGCTCCAGGACCTAAATTAAATTTGCAGACATTAACAGTGTTGAGCATATTATCCCATGCCTTCTGTCCTTTCTCTGTTATATCTGCTTCTGTTATTGGATAGTCATGGAGAGCATATTCAGAAACATAATTTTGATGTGCCACTGTGTTTTTCACACACTCATAATTTGGATGTCGTGAATCTACACAGAAAAATACATATTCTCCAGTATCTGCAATTTTACCAAAGGTGGAGATCATTGCAGCCTTGTTTCCATTACCGATATAGTATTTATCACCATTAGCCTTATATGTGCCATCTCCCTGTGGGTAAAGCATCATATCGCTTGAGTAAATGTCTGCACCATGCTCTTTCTCAGAAAGGCCAAAGGCAAATACATGACCTTCCTCAAGTAACTTAGCAGCCTTATGTTTCGCCTCTTCGTTGCTACCCATCCATATTGGGCAAATACCAAGCTGAGATACGTCCCATACATACCAGTAGGCTATTCCATAAAAGCCCATTAGCTCTGCCCAGTGGTAGATTCTGTATGTGTCCCATCTATTGTCTGGTGCGCCATAACCTGCGGGGGTAAGCAGTTTGGCAAAAATTTTGTGCTGCTTCTGGAACTCTACAAAATCCTCTGGCCATGTTCTGTTATGAAAGTCCTCTTTTATTTTTTTGAGTCCTTTTTTCTCAAACCATTCAATGGTTTTGAGCATCATTTCCTTTGATTCCTTATCAGGAAACTCTACATTGTATTTTTTGGGGTTTAAAAGTAACATGTGTTAACCTCTTTCGCAGATATTTAAAATATCATATTTTTTTTAAACTATACAAAAGAAATCCCATAAAATCACGGGCAAATCCTCCAATATTATAAATGAAAATAGTTGTTCTTTCTTGTCAATATATTATCTTTTTTTGTTAACAGGGTTCTTATAAAAAAGTTAAAATCTTTAGCTTTAAAAGAGAGCTTTAAAATATAGTAAAATTTGCTTTCTATAAAATTAATAAATACTCCTTGACTTATTGAAAAATAAAATTTATCGTGAGCTTCCCAATTAATATTATAGGCTAATTTATCATGAAATCCAGCCATAGCAAAAAAATCCTTATTTTGTGTGCCGTAATTCTTTACTTTTACTTTAGCTCCCAGTCCTTTTCACAATCATCCAGTAGTGATCTTTTTGAAAGCAACTCAAGGAATAAAGTTAATATTGTAATTGTAGACAATAATTCATGCAGCAATGATCTGGAAAATAAAAATTCCCAGGAAGATGATTTTGTTATCGCTCCACCTCCGCTCTTATCAACATACGAATTGCCAAAAATCATTGCCACAAGCAAATATAAACCCCACAGGACTTTCTCCATTATAATTACACTGGGTTATGACTCTGACAATGGACAAATGGAAAAAGAACTCAGCACTAGAAAAGACGAAATTATAAATATCTGCAAAAGCGTTATTATTAACAAAGCATATAAAGAAATATCATCAGAAACTATCCTCGATTTAGCAGAGGATTTTAAGCTAAATATCAATAAAAAACTTACATCAGGGAAGATTAAAGAAATTTTTTTCCAGGAATTTGACGTAAGATAAAGGGAATGTTTACAATAAAATATATAACCACTGAGTTAATCATTAAATAATATCAAGTCAAATCTTTTCCTTGAGATCTCTTTTGTGTTTTTTTATAAAAAATTTCACTTTTTCAATTGGAAAAACGAGGGCTATTTTCAAAGCTAATTATCTCATCCCTTATCAATAAACTCATCATAATTAGCTCTACTTGTATCATCCATATAAAAAATCTCACATCCTACTTTTATTATGCCATTTTCCATAAAAGATATATTTCTAACAATTGCCCCTATGACAGCCTTTTTTTGAGTTGGCAATAAAATATCAAAGGCTATTTTGCAGTTTTCCTGAAAATTCCTTATATGGCGTTTCTCTCTAAAAACAAAACCCAGACCATTTTTTGAAAGGTCAGAAATTAAAAATCTCTCCTCTAAAGGCTGTATTAGTTTATTTTTATTCAGCAATTGATCTATAACAATAGACATACGCCTGCAAACTTCAAATAACCCATCAGAAAAAGGCTGAGTTCCATTCACCTGAACATAGCCATAGGGTATAATTTTGTTATAAAGTATAGGAACTGTGATCTCTGATATGAATCTGTTTCTTGAAGAAAGAGATATATCTCCTTTATAAATTGTATTAACATAAAAATTATAATTTTCCTCTTCCCCAGGCTCTGGATCGACATTCAAATTAGGCATAAATATAGGTAGTGATGTTGAAATTACATGTTTGAGTCTTATATCGCTTTTGGCTTCATGTATCAAAACAATGCGCACATGCTCAAATTTCTTCTTCAACTCAAATTCCGCAACCTCTTTGATCTTATCAACCTTTTTGTCAGTTGTTGACAGAGATCTTTCAATATTATAATCGCTAATAAGATTATTTGTATAGATAACGCTCTTACCCCCCTCTATACCAAGAAGCTTTCTATCTTCTTTACGAGATTCAGAAATGATCTGAAATTTAATAGGTATAAAAATGAAGGTATCTTCATTCCTCTCTATGGGTTTCATGCTGAGATAAATATTATTTGTTTTATAGCGTGTAAATACAACAACGTTATCTGGTAACGACTTGACCAGAGGTACCCTGAAGGCAACATTCCCATCTGCATATCCAAGATACTGGAGTGCAAGATTTCCGCTGCTTGTTTTGATATATACAGGATTCTTTGTAAAAAAATTATCCAGTATAAATTGAAATTGAGATTTATCGGTAACTGTTTTTATTAAATCTGCCATAGCTAATAAATTACTGATTAATAATAATTCCGTCAAGCATTGATATTACTCTATCTGTTTTTGCAGCTACATTCATATCATGAGTCACAATGACAACTGTTGTATTGTGTTCCCTACAAAGGGAGAGAAGAATATCCAGCAATGCAATAGCATTCCTGGAATCAAGACTGCCTGTGGGCTCATCTGCCAGTATAATCTCAGGACTGCCTGCTATTGCACGAGCAACGGCTATCCTCTGGCACTCTCCTCCAGACATCTCTCCAGGTTTATGAAGTGCTCTATCCTCCAGATTAAAGGCCTTTAGCAATTCCATAGCCTTACTGCGAGCCATCTTTTTAGTTTCCCTTCTTATAAGAAGGGGCATCATGATATTTTCCAGAGCATTAAACTCAGGCAAAAGATTGTGGAGTTGAAAAATAAAACCAATATTTTTATTCCTGAAAGCAGATAGCTCATCAATATTAAAAGCAGAGACATCCTCCCCATTGATCAAAAGAGAACCCTTGTCAAATCTATCGAGACATCCAATAAGGTTAAGCAATGTTGACTTCCCTGTTCCACTTGGGCCTGTGATTGCAACAATCTCACCCTTTGCAATTTTTAGATCAACACCACGAAGGACTCTAACGGCACTGCTGCCAGAACCGTATGTTTTTTCAAGTCCATTTATATCTATAATAAAAGAGTCACTCATATCTGCCTACTCATATCTAATAGTTTCTACTGGATTTTGCTTTGACGCCTGCCATGATGGAAAAATTGCAGCAATAGTGGATAAAAATATTGCAGCAGCAGCAATGAAAACAATAAACTCTGGAATAACCTCAGTGGGCAATGTATCTATATAATATACGCTTGTTGGCTTAAGGGTTATTCTATAAAAATCACCGAGATTAAAAAGATGATAAAACCATATCATGAATCCATTTATAATATCTTCTACCGAGAGTATTATTGATTCCAGATTCATTGAGGCAGCAAGCCCAAAAATAACCCCTATAAAAGATCCAATAAGACCTATGAGAAAACCCTCAAGTATAAAAATTATCATTATTGAAGAAGGTTTTGCTCCCATAGCCTTTAAAATTCCTATGGCCTTGCGCTTTTCCATAACCACCATAACTATGGTCCCCATTATTGTAAAACCTGCAGAGACTATTACCAGAAACAAAATTATAGTCATAATTAATTTTTCTAACTTAAGTGCATAGAATAAATTATGATTTCTCTGCTCAGCAGTCATTGTTACATATTGAAATCCAACTACAGACTGAATTTCTGAGGCCATTCTATCCATTTTATAAATGTCATTGACCTTAACCCCAATAGCATAAGCCACATCGCCAACAGAAAAGAGATTTTGGGCATCAGGCAAAGACATCAATATAAGTTTTGTATCAAAATCATAATATCCTGTTTTAAAAAATCCAAGGACTGTAAAATTTTTTATGCCAGGAGTTACCCCCTCTATTGCAGAAAGCCTTCCCTGGGGAACTATAATCTCCATCTGATTGCCAATCTTTATTCCATAATTAAAGGCCATCTCCTGGCCAATATATATCCCCTTTTTCTGACAAAAATCTTCTTTATTGCTTTGTATAAACTTTCTTATATCAACAGGGATATCCTCCTTTTGGCCAATGCCTCGAATCATAACAGGGCCTATATTTCGTCTGAATCGAAAAAGTCCCTGCCCCTGTATATAAGGATAGGCAGATACAACATTTTCAATACTTCTAATTCTTCTTGTTAAATCCCTGTAGTCACTTATTGCAACTCCATCAATCTCACTTGCAAGATTTGACACAACAACATGGGAATCAACATCTAAAATCTTATCTTTTATCTGGCTCTGAAATCCATTCATTACAGATATAACCACAATGAGAATAAATACCCCAAGAGATACTATTAAAATAGAAAGAAAAGTGTTAAAAGAAATAAAACCCTGCTTCTTAGATTTTAGATATCTAAATCCAACAAAGAGTTCAAATAAACCCATCTTAATCTCCAAAACCAATTCTTATAAAAGTCCTATTGTGCATGAGCCAGCCTTTATCAACCTTTGGTCCGTTTATATACTTTATAAACTCCACCTCTCCCTTCATGTTCTCAATAACCTTCCCGGACTCACGGGCAACCCTTTTGCATTCAAAATACACATTCTTGTAATTATATTTATAGCCCTCTATGTCTGTTTTATATTGTCCCTCGTGAAATTGCTCAATATTTCTTGTTATTAAATCGCTATAATAAAAATCCTTATAAAGAGTTTTAAAGACCTCCTGATCCTTTGGAAAGGCCTCACACTCACTATAGTCTTTATAGTTTAAATTCTTTACAGCAGAAGCCCACTTTAAAAATACAAAAGCAGCATCAACAAAGGGCTCCTGCTTTTTACAGGAGGTATTTAAAAAAAATAAAAAAACGACAAAACAAACAAATAGTCTTTTAAACATTATAAATTCCTCTTAAAGGCTTTTAAACTAAATTGTGCTCCTTTTCGGAAAAAACCTGTGCAGAAAACTTTTCTATCAAGGTGTCCTTTTTTTTCCATGAATCACCGGGCAGCCCAGCCTTAAAACAAGTATGAGTTAAAAAGGTTTCCCTATCCCACCCCTGCTCTACGGGAACCTGTGGCAAAAGCAATCCGCGATTAAAACCTCTTGTAATTATGAGGCCATCTCTTCCTACAACTATATCATCAATACTGTCAACTCTTTCTATAGGGCTTAAAATTGATATTTCTATATCTATCAATTTATACTCACCCTTTGACAGAGGAGCAAATCTTGGATCCCTAAAAGCTGCAGCAATGGCCATTTCCCTTATTGTGTCAGGTATTGGATGCACGCCCTCTATATAACCAATGCAGCCTCTTAAATTTCCATTTATGTGAAGAGTAACAAAGGCTCCACACTTTTCTTTAAATATCTCATCAGAAAAATCAAGGGTGCCAGAATCAAAATCAATGCCAAGTCTCTGTGCAATGGTTTTTCTGGCAAGGATAAGCAAATTTCTTTGTTGAATCTTATTAAGCTCGATCATAAAGATCCTCCTTTATGCAAGCAAAGCAGCAGAAATATAACCCACCACCTCATTTTTTGGACCCGCAGTGTCTCCAGAGTTAGCATATTTTAATATCTTTGCTTTAGAAGCACCAAGCCTTTTTGCAAGGACAATTCCAGATAAAACTGCGCCTTCACCACAGGCCTCTGCCTTTTTAGATTTTATAGCCTGATCTATGGCTTTTTCATCAAAAAGCGAAAGAGCTCTGGCAAATTCACCATCAATTCTTTTAGCTGTCTCATAAGAGTAATAATGAGATAAATCTGTAGATATAATAACTCCATAGTCTTTATTTGCAGATAAAACTTCATCTGCTATCAAATTACCAATCTCACTGCAGAGATTTAAATCAGTTGTTCCAATAACAACAGGCACAATTTTAAAATCACTGCACACAAGCTGCAAAAATGGGATCTGCACCTCAAGGGAATGCTCTGGCTGATCTATCTCAGGTATATAGGCAAATAGATTTTTTAAAGTTAAAGCCTTCCCAATATCTGAATCCACCTCAACATTACCCAATGGAGTAGAATAAAAACCCTCAGGCAAAACAGAAGCTCCATTGAACCTTGCTCTGTGTGATGGAGAAATTACCACATATCCTTTATAAGGTGCATCCTTTAAAAGCTTAAAGCCATAAGCTGCAACAGGACCAGAATATATATAGCCCGCATGAGGGGAAACTATACCTACAACTTTATCTGTAATTTTTTCTTTTTCATCGACAGCAGCTAAAAAGCCATTGATCATTTTGCGGAGTTTCTCTGCATCTGATGGATAAAAAGCACCTGCAACAGATGGTTTGCGGATATACATAAGCTACCCCCTTTTTGTAAGCTCGATTGATACCCTTTCTAAAATATCCCTTGCAATCTCATTCTTGGATTTTATTGGAAGATCAAATTTCTCGCCACTACGAGTAAATATAGTCATGATATTGGTATCAACATTAAAACCAGCTCCACTTTGCGAAACATCATTAAGGCAAATCATGTCCAGATCCTTTTGCTGCAGCTTACCCTTTGCATAATTTTCTGTGTCATTGGTCTCTGCTGCAAATCCAACTACAAATAGGTTTTTAAATCCTCTGGACTTTTTATATTGTGCAACATTTTTTAAAATATCTGGAGTCTTTTTCATTGTAATGACAAGTTCACCCTCTGTCTTTTTTATCTTTTGAGCGGACTTATTTACAGGAGTATAATCAGCAGGTGCAGCGGCCATTATAAGGACAGAGTTATCCTCAAGCTCTGATAATACAGCATTAAGTAGATCCTCTGTAGATTCGATGGAGACCATTTTATAAGCTTTACCATGCAAAAGGTGCTCACTTATGGGGCCATGAATAAATACAGTTGAAGTGTTTAATTTAAAGGCCTCATCTGCAAGGGCAATTCCCATCTTCCCGGAAGAGGCATTGGAGATATATCTTATGGGGTCAAACCACTCCCTTGTGGGACCACCTGTGACTATAATCTTATTTACCTTCGACAACATTAACAGCAGCCTCAAAAATTAAATTAATATCAGCAAGTCTACCTTTGCCCTGATCACCACAGGCAACCAGGCCTTCTTCTGGTTCTACAAATTTTACTCCCCATGACTTAAGTCGCTCGATATTCATCTGAACTGCAGGGTGAGCAAACATATTGGGATTCATTGCAGGAGCTATCATTGCAGGGCACTCCAGTGCAAGAAAGGTTGTGCTAACAAGATCATCTGCTATGCCATTGGCAAACTTACCAATCATGTTTGCAGTTGCAGGAGCAGCTAAAAACAACTCGGCCTTATCTTTTAAAAATATATGCCCCATCTCATGCTTTTCCCATAAAGTAGCGTCTGTGAAAACAGGGTTACCTGTAAGAGCCTCAAGAGTTAAAGGAGACACCATCTTTGTCGCATTTTCTGTAAGGGCAACAAAGACATTGTATCCAGCTTTCACAAAAAGCCTTGCGAGATCGCAGGACTTATATGCAGAAATTGAAGAACCAACAGCAATGACAATTTTTTTCATCTTTTAAACATCCTCTCAAAATCCTTTTTATTTAAAGTAAAGAGAAAAGGCCTACCATGGGGGCACCTTAACTCAAGATCTCCAGAAAAGACCTTAGAAAGCAAAGCCTTTATATCCTCTTGATTGAGGCTATCACCAGACCTCTTGGCACAGTGACATGCAAGGCTTGCGGCTATCTCTTCCTTTAATTTGATATTATCATTTTCCTCTCTTAGATTATCAATCATATTTTTTATTAAAATTTCAATTTTAGCACTATCAATAAAAGATGGCATTGTCCTTACAACGACCGAGCTCTCGGAAAATTCATCAATGTCAAATCCATAATTGCAAAAAAAATTGCGCTGCTGCATCACAAAATTAACATCATTGGAAGTCATCTCAATCTCCAGAGGAAAGAGTAGATCCTCTGTATCAAATTCCATATTCTTAAGTATGGAATTATAAAGCATCCTTTCATGGGCAGCATGAAAATCAATAAAATGGAGATTATCATTTTCCTCCACGAGGATATATGTTCCAAATACAATTCCAATTACCCTTTTTGAATCAGATAGAGGCTGCTTTGATAATCCTCCAATATCCTGTGGGGAAAAAGTCTCTGAAGTTTCAAAGAGGCGATCTGATTTTTCTTCTGCTTTGTTATAAATACTATTATGAGGTTCTATCTTTGAAGTAAAATTTTTTTGAAAAAGTTCATCCTCTTGATGATCAATAGAAGGATTATTAGTAGTAATTTCATCTTTTAAATCAAAAGCAGAAAAGACATGAGATCTATCTAAGACCTTAGAGGCAAGGGAATAAATAAGAGAATCAATATACTTCCAGTCAAAAAGACGAACCTCTTTTTTTGCAGGATGCACATTTACATCTATAAGCTCAGGGGGAATATCTATAAAAACAAAAGCAACGGGATACTTTCCACCAATAGCAATCCCCTCATAGGCTCTGCCAATGTGATAGGATAAAAACTTATAGTCAATAGGTCTACCGTTTACATATAAAAACTGCATATCCCTTGTGCCGCGCAAAAAATCTGGCCTTGAAAAAAAACCATAGATCTTAACCTTGAGATCAACTAATTCATCAAAATAAAGGTGATTGAGAATATTCTGTCCAAAAATCTGCCCAAGGCGCTGCGAAAGGTCATTACACTTTTTAAAGGTAAATTCTCTCTTTGAATCTGAGTCAAAGGAAAATTCAACATTGTAAGAGGCCAGAGCAATCTTTTGAATAGTTTCTCTTATGTTTCTCTGCTCTGTTTTAAAATTCTTAAGAAACTTCTTTCTTGCAGGTATATTGTAAAACAAATTCTCTACAATTACAGTGGTGCCAGATTCTCCTGCATAATCTGAAATACTCAACTGCCCACCCTTTAGCTCAAGCCTTGCACCAAGAGGCTCATCCTTGCTTCTTGAGATCAAAACAAAATCAGACACCGAAGAGATGCTTGATAAAGCCTCTCCCCTGAATCCAAAGGTCTTTACACAGGATAAATCCTCAGGCCTTTGCAATTTACTTGTGGCATGCTCTCTTATTGCAAGAGGAATATCCTCACGCAAAATTCCACTTCCATTGTCACGGACAATTATTTTTTTGAGACCTGACTCCTCAACAGATATTCTTATATCCTCTGCTCCTGCATCAAGAGAATTTTCCACAAGCTCTTTTACAACAGAAAAAGGCCCCTCTATGACCTCCCCTGCTGCAATCATATTTTTCAGGTAATCTGGCAGTAAAACTATTTTGTTCAATTTATTTCACCAATTACTCTTTAAGCAGATTTACCACTTGAGGAAGAGTCTGCCCTGCTTTTCCCTGAATAAAAATATCAGTTATTGAACCTGTCAATTCAGTTCTTTCAAGATTAAACTCTATAACTATTCCACCATGGCTTTTTACAACTCCTGGAATTGAGGCTGCTGGATATACAACAGCTGATGTCCCAACCACCAAAACAACATCTGCCTCTTCAGCATATCTCTGGGAATTATACAAAGCATCTGGAGGTATCATCTCACCAAAAAAAACAACAGAGGGCTTAAGGACTTTACCACAGGCCTCACAGTGAGGAATCTCTTTATGCTCAAGATCAAAATCCAGAGGGCTGTATTGAGCTCCGCAGGTAAGACAAACAAGGTGCTTTGCATTGCCATGATATTCTATAACATTTTTGCTTCCAGCTTCCTGATGCAGATTGTCTATATTTTGAGTAATAACAGCCTTTAAAAGGCCCATCTCTTCTAAATTGGCCAGTGCCAGGTGGGCAGAATTTGGCTTTGCTCTTTCTGTAATATCTATCAGTTCAAAAATCATCTCCCATACACGCTCTGGCATATTTCTGAAGGAGTGTATAGAGGCATAAATTGCGGGGTCGTATTTGTCCCAGAGCCCTCCTGCACTTCTAAAATCTGGAATGCCACTCTCAACAGAAATACCTGCTCCAGTAAGGGCAATCATGCTCTTTGATTTTTTAATCACAGAAACAGCATCAGAAATAGCTGATAACATAGTTCCCCCAGTTATGTTTTTATCCTTAAATTAAAAATGTGACATAAATTTTATTGAAATAACTTTATCTTTCTGTCAATTTAAAAAATATCTCTAACAGGATATATTAGTTCTCACCTTTTCATTTTTTATAAAAGAAAAATAATTATTGTTGCAGAATTTTTGCATTCCAAATATTTAACACTATAAAAAGGCTATTTTGTAGAGGTAATTTATGCAATGCAAATGTGGTGGAGTCCTCATCGATGGAAAGACTACCTTCAGGACAAGCAATAAAAATTTTACATTTATTCTGGAAAACATACCTGCAAAAAAGTGCATGAGATGTGATGAAGTCCAGATCTCTGATGAAACAAAGGAAAAGATACAAAAATTAGTTAACAGAATAGAAAGAGACTCAAATGAAATAATTACAGGCCGTCCTTCTGCAAATCTTTATGACTATTAAAAGTTGATTTTTTACTAAAAATTTATTATAATACATATGTGTTTTTTTGTCGTTACTTATAAAAAAGTATTGGTGTATATACATGCGCTTAATGAAAAAAATTATCCCATTTTTTAAAGCACCCTATTTCAAGAATACCTTTGCTGATTCAAAAGTGGGAATATGGAATTGGAATATACAAAAAAATATATTATATGTTAACAGATTCTGGTATGATAAGCTGGGATATAGTCAGAATATCACCAATGACCTTAATATCATACTTAACCTCATTCACAGACAGGAAATTGAAGAGCTTAAAAAACTCCTTACACAATTCACACAGGGGGAAATAGAGGAAATTGATTATGAATTCAGAATAAAAAAAAGCGATAACCAATGGCTATGGCTATACCTCAATGGGAAAATAGTGAAATTCAAAAAAGGCAAGCCATATTATGCAGAGGGTATATTTATAGACATAACAAAGCAAAAGTCCATTGAAGAAAGCCTTATTCAAAAAAATGCAGAGATCGAAGCTCTATATGAAGAGTCAGAGGCTCAAAATGAAGAGATGACAGCAATACTTGAGGAACTTCACAAAAACCAGGAAGAGCTTGAAGAAGCTCATAGCAAAATTCTTCAAAGTGAGTCAAAGTTCCGCAGCATATTTGAACAATCTCCAATTGGCATAATTCAATCGACTTTAGAGGGTGATATTATAAACGTCAATAATAGCTTTGCAAAAATATTTGGATATACAAGCCCTGAAGAGTTTAAAGAAATTGTAGGTAATACTTCTAATCTTTATAAAGAAAAAACAACAAGGGAAAAAATAATAAATGAAACCTCAGACAATAATATAGTTTTTTCTCAAGATATTGTTGGTGTCAAAAGAGATGGAAGCCCAATCTACACCAATGTCTATATGATGAGAATTTATGATCATTTTGCAAGAAAAGAATACCTCACAACCTTTGTTGAAGATAGAACAGCTCTTAAAACATCACAGATGGAAAGGGATCTTTTTTTCAATAACTCTGGAGATTTAATGCTCATACACACTCTCGGAGGCAGAATAAAACAGGCAAATCGCTCATGGGAGGATATACTTGGCTGGTCTCCAGATGAGCTAACTTCTATGAACCTTGGAGAGATTCTCCATCCAGATGATATTGCAAAAACAAAAGAATTTGCCACACAGCTAAAAAAACATAGAAAGAGAATGAGTATAACAAATCGCTACAGGACAAAAAATGGTGAATACAAAATAATCAGGTGGGTAAGTATTCTCTTTCAGGATAGCAATCTTGTCTTTTCCTCAGGAAGGGATGAAACAGAGAGATACGAGGCAGAGCAGGAATTACAGAAAATGTGGGATAGGCTTGAGCTTGCTCTGCAAAATGGTTCCATTGGCCTATGGGATTATGATGTCAAAGAAAACTGCCTCACAGTAAACTCAAACATGGCTGCTCTTATTGGTGTCAATAAACTTGAAAACTTTGACATTAAATGGAAAGAATTTATTCATGAAGAGGACTTTAAGTCATCTGCAAGAGCAATGCTAAGGCTGCTCTCTGGTAAAAGCACAGTATATACAGATGAATATAGATTAAAGCTTGCAGATGGTTCTTATAGATGGTTTTTCTCCAGAGGTAAAATCGCACAAAGAGATCCAGAAGGAAGGCCTCTGAGAATTTCTGGTTCAATTACTGATATAACAGAACAAAAAGAAGCAGAAAGAAAAAGGCTTGCCCTTGAGCACCAGATGCTTCAGGCCCAAAAACTTGAAAGTCTTGGATTGCTTGCAGGAGGGATTGCCCATGACTTTAACAACCTCCTCACAGCAATACTTGGCAATGCTGAACTGTTGTGCTTTGATTTACCTGACGATATAAATCTAAAGCAAAAGCTAATTGATATACAAAGGGCTGCGAAGAGAGCAAGCGAGCTTACCAATCAGATGCTTGCATACTCAGGGAAAAGTAGATTTGAGACTAAAATAATTGACATAAATGAATTAATCCAGGAAGTGCACGGTTTATTAGATGTATCTATCTCCAAAAAAATAAAAATTCACTACCAACTTGATGATAGCATTCCAAAGATTCTTGCTGACCCTTCACAGATAGTCCAAATACTAATGAACCTCACAATAAATGCCTCTGAGGCAATTGAAAATACTGGAGATATTACTGTAAAAACTAAAAAACTGTTCTGTGATGAAGATAAAATTTCAACGCTTACAATAAACCAGGGAATGAAAGCTGGAAATTATATTCTCCTTGAGATAACTGATACTGGCTGTGGAATATCTGAAGATAAAATCAAGCAGATCTTTGATCCCTTTTATACAACAAAGTTTACAGGAAGAGGGCTTGGCCTTTCTGCAGTATCTGGGATAATTCGCAACCACAATGGCGGGCTTAATGTCAAAAGCACTATCGGAAAGGGAACCACCTTTAGCATATACTTGCCTGCCTCTGGTAATAATGTTGCTGTTGACAATGAAAATTCTAACAAGATTGAATCCATAAATGTTCACAGTGCTACAGTCCTTGTAGTTGATGACGAGGCCTATATAAGAACACTGACATCAAGAATGCTCAAAAATGCAGGATATACTGCTGTGCTTGCAGATAATGGTTTAGAGGCTCTACAAATTTTTAGAGACAAAAAAGATTCTATCGACTGCGTACTTCTTGATCTTACAATGCCTGAGCTTGATGGCAAAGAAACACTTGCTGCGATAAGAAAAATCGATAAAAATATCCCTGTTATAATAAGCAGCGGTTACAGTGAAGCTGACATAAGAGCATCCTTTGGGGATAATACAATCTCTGGAGTTCTTCAAAAGCCATACCAGTATGAAGATCTACTTAAAATAATACAGATAAACATAAAGAGGAACCACTCTTAGAGTGAGTGGCTCTCTTCACTTTGCTTATTACTTACCTGCAATTTTTGACCAGGAATCCTTAAGGGAAACTGTTCTGTTAAAAACAAGTTTATCTTCAGTGGAATCAGGATCAACACAGAAATACCCTGTTCTATCAAACTGAAATTTTTCTCCAACTTTTGCACTTTTTATAAAGGGCTCAATATAGGCTGTTACAACTTTAAGGGAATCTGGATTTAGATTCACCTTATAATCCTCACCTTCCTCCAGGTCATCGGGATTTTCCTTTGTAAAGAGCCTATCGTAAAGCCTCACCTCGCAGGTCACTGCATGAGCTGCAGAAATCCAATGAATTGTTCCCTTGACCTTGCGTCCATCATGGGACCATCCCCCCTTTGTTGAGGGATCATAGGTGCAGTGAACTTCTACAATATTTCCATTTTCATCTTTGACAAAGCTCTCGCACTTTATATAATAGGCGTGTTTAAATCTAACCTCATTGCCTGGATATAATCTATAGTATCCCTTAGGTGGATTTTCCATGAAATCGCTTCTTTCGATATAAAGTTCACGGCTAAAGGGAACTTCTCTTTTACCCATTGA
>MWCI01000028.1 GCA_002069965.1 Spirochaetes bacterium ADurb.Bin218
ATTATCACCCTCAATTTGAGCATAAATATCACCAAAATTTTCATTTTGAAGAGCAATTGCAAACCTTTTGTTAATCCTACTCCGCTCTGATTCAAGTAAACCAGCATTGTTTTTAACAACAAAATTTATATTCTCATCATCAGCGCTAACAGAAAAAAGAATACTATATTCGCTACTTAAAATATCCTGCCTTATGAAGTCAAAATCTCCAATAATATGCTCTTTAAAAAGACTTAATCCCTTTAGATATTCCTCTGAATTTGTTATATCAAGCCCATTCTTTATAAAAAAAACCCTTTTGGCATTGGCCTTGAGGGCATTTACAAGCAATTCTCTGACAATTGTCAAAGCAGAATGTAATATGTAAAGTAGATCATATTTGGCAAGAACTCTTGCAATTATAGAATTAACAAGTATAAGTATATCATCTGAGATATACTTAAAACTGATCTTTACAGGTTCACCTGCATTTATCTTATCATATATTATTTTTTTCTGTTCGTTGACCATATAAAGTTAAGAATAAATCCAATTCCACTGAATGTCAAGATATTTGCAAAAATTTACCATAGATACAAGATTTTTAACTTTAACAACTAAGGATATAATGAGCTTACACACTTAAGCCGAAAATCATTACATAAGAAATTATGATTATATTTGACAAAAAATAGTAAGTGCATTAAAATCTCTTACAAAAACTGGAGCAAAAAGCTAAGATGCAAATAAAATTATGGGGTGTCAGAGGATCTCTTCCTTCTCCTCTAACAAATGAGGAATATAGCAGCAAATTGCAAAGGATCCTGAAACTTGCAGTTGATAAAAAAATAAAAACTCATGGGGAGATAGATTCTTTTTTAGACTCTCTTCCCAATGAGCTCCGATATACCTTTGGTGGAGACACAACATGTGTTACTGTGCAATCCTCCTCTGGCAAGCTATATATACTGGATTGCGGCACAGGCGTTAGGCGAGTTGGCAATATGCTTATGGAAGGGCCCTGTGCTCAAGGCAAGGGCGAGATCAATATTATGTTTACCCATAATCACTGGGATCACATACAGGGATTGCCCTTTTTTAGACCAATTTATGTGCCAGGAAATGTGCTCAACTTCTACTCCCCATATAAAAATCAAAAGGAGTGTCTGGAAAAACAGATGAGCACCCCATTTTTCCCAGCAACCTTTGAAGGAACTCCTTCCACAAAAAATTACTTTCTCATAGATCATGCTGTTCATGAGCCCATAATCCTTGAAGAAGACCTCAAAGTAAGCATATACCCTTTAAAACACCCCCAGGGCTGCTATGCCTATAAATTTGAACAAAATGGGAAAATATTCATCTTTGCCACAGATACTGAATTTACAGGTGAAATCATAGAGAGAATGGATAATAAAACCAATTTTTTCAAAAATGCGGATTTACTGATTCTGGACTCCCAATATACCTTAAATGAGGCTTTTCTTAAAGTTGACTGGGGACACACAAGCTATACCATGGCAGTAAACTGCGCTGCAAACTGGAATGTAAAAAAATTGGTAATGACTCATCACGAACCAGCATACTCTGACGATTTGCTCCAGGAAAACTATCTCCTGGCACTGGAACATGCTCAAAACTTAGGAGGCGTAGATACAGAGATACTACTTGCTGTGGAGGGTATGGTCTTTGAACTATAGCAAGAGTCTTATCTGCACTATACTTGTTTTTTCACTGCTATCCCCTCTTTTCAGTCAAAGGACAAAATCCAGCCTTCATGCAGGAAGTCAAAGGCACGCGGAGAGAAGTCTTAAGGATTCTCTTTACTTTCTAAAATTTATAGACCCTTCTGTTTCAAACAAAGGAACAGAGGAAGAAAAGCAGCTATTTATAAATATTATTAAAAAGGATCTCATTTCAAGAACGCTCTATCTAAAGTTTGCCTTTACCCCATCACTCACGGAAATAAAAAAAACCCAGGATATGATGATAATACTTTTCCAGAAGGTACATGAACGCGATTGCTCTGAGGCCTTCAAGATGCTCAATGACGTTGCACCTGAAGTTACAAACTCAAAGAATGCAGCAGCAAAAAGATACCTTAGCCTTGGATACAGGAATGCTAAGAATTCACAAACAGTAAAAATAATGGCTGATAATCTAACAGAGACAAATTACTCCATACGCTTATATGAATATGTTAAAGCTATAAAACTGGCAAAATATGCAAAGAGATATGCAATTATATCAATAATTGAAAAAAGAAGAATTTTAGAGACAAAAGAAAAACCCAATTATAACAAATATGACATTACAGCCAATCTTATTGACAAATATTTAACAGAAAATAAAGACTACTACAGAGAAATTCATAAAGATAATTTTTATATTACTGATGATTCTATACTGGAAAAAACTCTGTCAAATCCAGAACTGGAAAAGACAGAGGAATTTAAAAAATACCAAAAAGAAGAGTGAGCAATGAAAAATATAAAATTTACTTCATTTATTTTCTTATTAATTCTTTCACTCATAACATGCAACCAGAAGGCTCAATCCTTTACACTCAGTTATAACCCTTTTTACGCCTCTGATGATGAGATAATATCCAAAACAGAAAAAAACAGTGAGAACTTTTTTTATAACTATATACTGGCACGTTCTTTCCAGAATAAAAAAGAATTCAAAAATGCAATTCTTTACTATGCAAACAGCGCTTTTATGTCAAAGTATAACTTTTCGCTAAAACTCTTCCCTCAACCTGTCTATGCCTTTCTGAATTCATACTCATCAAAAAGCCCATACTATGACGATGCTGTTTTTGCCATTGCATCCATTTTTTATCAATATAATGAATTTGAATATGTTGTTAAATTTCTATCTCTTATAAAAAAAGATAACTCAGCCCTATACAGAGACTCCATCCTTCTAAAAAGCAAGGCTTTCCAGAGACTCAAAAAATACGACCAATCTGTAAGAGTTGCTACAGAGCTGACTAATATTTATAATGATGAAACCTCTCTGGGGGAGATATATATTCGCCTTGGCTCTGTATATGAAGAAGCAAACTACAATGAACAGGCAATAAACTCATATCTATTTATTTTAAAAAATCTCCCAGAAAGCTGGCACAGCGAAATAGCAATAAAGAGAATACTATATATACTCTCAAAAAACGAGATCCCAATACATGATAGCAATTCCATAGCAGCTATATGTGAGGCTCTTATTAAATCCAAAAACTTTGCTGATGCTCAAAAATTTCTGGAAAAAGAATCCGACAATCAAAACAAAAAGCTTATTGAACTTAAAGTGAGAGTCCTTGCAAATATCAGCCTAAATAGCGCCCTTGCTTATCTCAAAAATTTACAAGATGATCCTGATTATGAAAAATACACCCTTGCACTTGCCAATGAACTATGGAACAAAGATAAAGCAACAGCTATTGCAATCTATAAAAATTTAGCCAACTCAAATAATGAAGAAATTAACAAAAGAGTATTACAGCGCCTTGCCTTTTACTACGAAGAGAGGAGCAACCCTGAAATGATCCACTATATGGATAAATATATAAGCCTCTTCCCTTCTGATAAAATCTCTGGAAGATTTTTATGGCTTGCAGGAAGATATTATTTAAAAATTAACGAAGTAAAAAAAGCTACTGAGTATTTTGCTCAATCTGTCAAAAAATATCCTGAAAACTTCTACTCTGCTGCATCAAGATACTGGCTTTTTAAAATCACAAAAGGCAATGAAGAGGAATACAAAGAAGTCCTTGCAGACCTTGCATTTTTTACTCCAGAGTCAGCATATACTATTATAGCTTTAGATGATTACTCAAAAAAATTCCAAACTGACGAACTGAGGCATCTCTTTGAAGAATGTTCTCAAAAAAAGCAAATTAAAGAAATGATACTTTATCACAGCCTGCTGTTCATGAAGGAGGGATATAACAAAGAATGGGAAAAGAGAATATCCCAGATAAATGATTCTACCGAGCAATACTCAAACTTTAATAACTTCTACAAAAAGAGTTCTTACAAAACTTTTGCCTCTGCGAGACTAAATGATATTGAAAAATACTTTGCAGCTGGAGATATAGATTCAATAAACAGAGAAATTACCATTATTCAAAAGAGCAAAGAAGCAGAAATAGACCTATCCCTTGCCATGAGCAGATTATCTTCTAAATACAATTGCTATGAATACAGCGTTATTTATAGCCTGAGACTCCTTGAGTTATTATCTATTAAAGAAAATATTTCTCTATTTGAGGCAGACTTTAGCAGAGCCCTTTATCCTTGCGCCTTTTTTGACTGCGTAAAAAAAGAAAGTCAAAAAAACAGACTATCCCCTGCAATAGTACTTGCAGTGATGAGGGCAGAATCCAATTTTAACCACAGGGCAATATCTCCTGTTGGAGCAGTGGGACTTATGCAGCTTATGCCAACAACAGCCAGAGGCATCGCAAAGCAAATTGGAATAACAGACAGTCTTAATCTACAGGATCCATGCACATCCATAAAACTCGGCTCCTATTACATAAAATGGTTATACAACCTTACAAAGGACAGCACAGAGAAAATGGTTGCTGCTTATAATGCAGGCATTGGAAATGTTCTTAATTGGGAAAGCAGATTTCAGGATAAGTCAATGGATTATTACTCTGAATTTATTCCCTTCAATGAAACAAGAAGCTACATATTCTTTACAAAAAAATTCATGATACAATATAGCTCAATATATAATTTCGGGAAGGGAGATTGATGAAAGCTATATTTGCATTACTTACAGCTCTTTCCATTATAAACTCAGAGGTATCTATTGGGAAAATCCTTCAGACAAAGGGCTATATAAAAAAAACGAATATCAACTGCCAGGAAAAAAGCTGTTCAAAAACTCAGACAATCTCCCCAGGGGAGAGAATAATTACATCCAAGGATTCCGCTGCTCAAATCCTTCTTAATGACGGAACAGCTATTGTCATTTTTGAAAAAAGCGACATCATAATATCACGGATCAAATTAAGAGAAAGAGATAACCCAACAGAGATCTATATTGAGAGAGGGAAGATAAAGGTAATACAGAACAATTCATTTACAGAAGCCTCCCTTATAATAAAAACACCTGTTGCAGTTATAAAATCAGTGAAATCTGAAATTAGCATAGCAACAGGAGCTTGCGAAAGTGCTGTTTTTGTATACACAGGAGAAGCAGGGGTTGCAAGCAATTTTCCATCAGTTGACAGGGCATACATAGTCAAGGCTGGGTATGAAACTTTTATAAAAAAAGAAAATCCCCCGTCAAGGCCAGTGGAAGTAAAAAAGCTACTGCAAGGCTCATGGATTGGCCGCACTGTTATATCTCAGGACAACTGCCGGGTTAAAATATATAACAGAGAAACATCCATTGTTGATTGGCCTTTTATTCACAATGATTAACTTGCAAGTAGATGAAAAATAAAACTAAAAATAAAGTTAGGGCATTAATTTTAATCCTACTGAGCTGTGCTGCTATTTCTTGCGCAACAAAGCAAGAACCAAAAATCGAGGATGAGAGCCTCAAAAAGAAATTTTTAAAAATTCAAAAATATTATAGCTCAGAAAACTGGGAAAAAAGGCTTACTGCAGTTAAATCATCAAAGGAGTTCCTCAACACAAGTTTTGACTCAGAGGCGATGGCCATTTTGCTAATGGCGGTAAAGGACCCACACCCTAAGATTAAAATTGATGCTCTAAGGGTATTAAGCACAACAACCCCCTTCTCTGCACTGGGAATATTGAGGGAAATAGCCCTTTCAGAAGATAATCTAAATGTTAAGGCAGCAGCTATTGAAACACTGGGTGAATATAAGATGGCATCGAATTCCGAGATCTTTCTTAAAAATATCAATCACAGAGACTGGCTTATAAGAGAAGCTGCATTCCGGGCTTTGCTAAAGATTGAGCCTATGGAGCTACAAAAAAATTATATAGGCCACATAATTAAAGGAATAAATGATAAAAACATTGCTGTTAAAATAGCTATTCTTTTAAATATAAAGATCAAAGATCAATTGCTTTATGATAAAATTTCAGAGATAATACAAAATAGAAAAACAAAAACATCACTTCTTGAGGCAGCTCTTATAGCAATTGTTGGATATACCCTTGATGATGTAACCAAAGAGAGAATAGTGGAACTCCTTACCCACAGAAACAAAAAAATTAGAATTCTGTCTCTGAGGGTATTGAAAGAGCAAAATCAAAATGGGAAAGATTAAACCTTTTTCTCTACAGAGATAAAGGCCTTGTTTTTGCTATCCTGTTGATCCTTTTTATAATCTCCTCTGAAATCTTCTCTGAGGAGTTTATCAAGCATCTCATCCTTTAACTCTCTGTCCCTTTTCTTATCCTTATCAAGAGTCAGAGAATCAACATAGGCCTGATACATCATAAATAAATTCTGCTTTGCTGTTCTGTAATAATAAATAGCTGTTATCAATCTTATTGCAGAGCCCTGAGTTTTATCACTTGAGTATTTATAATCCTCATAAATTGTAGAGGCCTTTTTAAGGGCAGCCTTAGCCTGATCAAGATATTTGTCTATAACCGGATTTCTTCCCTGACCATTTATTTCATTTTCAAGATTTATCTGAACATTCCTCTTTATTGCCTTATTTAAAAAGGCGGAAGTATCCTTATGATATAATTCAGAAAGTTTTTTTGCCAGTCTAAAGATTTCCTTTTCATTTTCAGAAAATTTGCTTGCTGCATCATCAGTCCTGTCCTGAAAATAAAGAGCTGTTGCATCTGCATATTGCTCAACAAGTTTCTGGACCTCCTGTTCCCCTCCACCATAGTTCAATATTGCAGTACGCAGGAGCTTGATGTTTTTAAAATTCTCATAGCTAAGCCGTTTAACAACAGAAGCAGGACTATATTGCTCATTATACTGCTTCTCTTGAGCAAAAGCATCAAAAATAACTAAATTTATTAAGAGCATAAAAACTGTCAGAAACTTCTTAACCATATTACCCCCGGAAAATTTAAGAAAAAAATTTAACTACAAGATTTTTAATTGAATGAATATAATAGATCCTAATAAATGGATAAAGTCAAGAAAAAATGAAATTATTCATAGAAAATAACAAGCAGAGGAATATATGCTCCCGCAAAGCGCAGTAATTAAAGGAACCTCCCCTCAAACAATTGGTCTGAAAGTAGCTGGACTTTTTGTAATTGAAAGAAATATCAAACTCCTCTCAGGGGCAGGTGTTAAGAAAATTTCCCTTCTTTTGTCTGAGGATGAAAAAACTTTTTTCTATACAAAAATAGCACGTCACCTTGAAAATATAGATGCAGAAATAGCAATTCTTGAGGGTAAAATCCCCTCTGATGGTTCAATAGTTATTCCCTCAACCATCCTTTTACAGCAATATCAGCTACAGAACTTTAATCTATACTTCAAAAAAAATAAAAAAAACTATGAGCCAATATTCAATGATGAGATGTTTATTATAAATTCAAAGCATGACTGCCAGAAAGCAGAAAAAATCCTCTCTGATTATATAATTAAAAACACAGGTGGGTTTATAGCTCAAAAAATAAATAAGAGAATATCAATACCTATAAGCAGAAAACTGGCAAATACAAGGATTCATCCCAACTACCTGACAATATTCAATATGCTCATAGGCCTGGCAAGCTCCCTTTTTATATTGCTATCGGTGAAAGAGGGAAATTCTCAATTAAGTGCCTATTTATTTATGCTCATGGGAGGGTTTCTATTTCAGGCAGCCTCAGTTCTTGATGGAGTAGATGGAGAGGTGGCAAAATTTACACTTAAGGTTTCAAAAATTGGTGGGTGGCTTGATACAATAAGCGACAACACAACTCTTCTGCTTTTCCTGATTTCTACTTCTTATGTCTTCTATAGGTTTATGGGAGGATTAGCTTCCATAATCACAATAGCTGTTTTATTCACAGGACTTGCACTTATGCTTGCAAATATTATAAGCTATCTTTCAAAATATAGCCAGTCTGGTTCACTTGTGGCCTATGACAAAGAATTTCTTCAAAAGCTACCTCAAAATGATAAGCTTGTTTCCTTTTCATTAAAAATGAAATATATAACAAAAAAAGAGCTTTTTTCCCTATTTTTCTTTCTCTTTGCTTTTACAGGCAAGATTTATTACATCATACCTCTGGCGGCAATAATCTTAGTGGCTGCAGGAATTATTCTGAGCATTATAAACATGAAGTATCTCAAAAAATTTGGGGAAATGCAATAAATCAGCTGTTTTTTTGCAGCTTTCTATGATCAACGTGGACAGCTTTGACAAGCCTCTTTTTTATCTTAGGAGCTCCTTCAGGGTTATACTTTTCTTGAACCTCTTCAATAGGATGCGTAATCAGCATTCGCACAGCCTTTTCTGCTTTATTCAATACATCTATTAAAAGCAAATTTTCCTCAAAGGTAAAATCCTGCAAAAGGTAATCCTCCATGGATAGATCCTCTGGACAGCCCCCAACTCCTACCCTAACCTTTGCAAATTTATCGGATTTAAGAGCAACAGCCATGGAATCAACGCCAGGGTGCCTAAGGTCAGAGAATACATAATCGACTCTCAACTCACCCAGTGGAAGAGAGGAATCTTCAACTATACAGATTATATCCTTTACATTTATGCGCAAAAAAGATGCAATATATAGAACTGACTCACCTATGAGGTTAACAAAAGTCTGCGGCTTGAGGAGAACCACATCCTGCTTTGCGATTTTCCCCCTGCCGATTATAGACTTTTTCTTTTTAATTCTCACATCAATATTTTCATTATTGGCAAGAATATCGATTACCTTAAAACCGATATTCTGCCTGTTATTTGCAAATCTTTCACCCGGATTACCAAAGCCGACTATTAATTTCAAAAATTATGCTCCTTTAGTAATTTTTTAAGCACGATTTATTATTAGACAAAAGTCAGACTTCAAAGTTTCATAAAAAAACAAAAATATCATCCGGAATCCCACTTTTATTATTCTTGAGACTCAGATCCAGACTCAGCAGTCTCTGTTTTCTCCTCAGCTGTTCTTGGTCTTTCAACAGCGGCGATTAAAGAATGACCACTGGTAAGTATTTCAATCTCCGGATTGAGCTTAAGATCGCTTACATGAATTGCATCTCCAAGTCCGAGATTTGTTATATCTACCTCAATTCTCTCTGGCAGGAGATTCGCTGCGCAGTGAATAAAAAGCTCTCTTTCACCATGCTCAAGAATTCCACCAAGCTTAACCCCCTTAGGCTCACCAACAAGCTCTATAGGAACATGAGTCTTAATCTTTTCACCCTTTGTAATCCTGTAAAAATCAAGATGCAAAACCCTACCTGAAACAGGATCCCTCTGGTAATCCTTTACATAGGCAGTCATTTCCTTCTCTGCAAGCCCATCTACCTTAAGAGTAAAAAGCACGCTCTCAGAAATGTGGCCCTTAAAAAGGGTCAAAAAATCCTTTTCTTTAACCTTTATAGCATCTGATTTCCCATGGGAATAAACAACAGCAGGAATATAACCCTGTACTCTCAGCCTGTAGCAGGAGTTTTTACCTCTCTCGGTCCTAACCTCTGCATTTAAAAGCCTACCATCCATTTTCCTTATACCTCTTATTATAAATTTAAAATAATTGCAAAAAATTTATGCCTCTAAATAAACAAAGAGCTTACAGATTCTCCATTATGAATCCTTCTTATAGCCTCACCAAACAATGGCGCTATTGATAATATCTGCATATTTCTCAACTTTTTATGATCTGGTAATGGGATTGAGTTTGTAAATATAATCTCTTTAAACTCAGCTCTGCGAAGATTATCAACAGCGTTATCAGAAAGCACAGCATGGGAAAACAAACAATAGACATCATTTGCCCCTCTTTCCTTAAGAGCAAAAGCTGCCTTTGTTATTGAGCCTGCTGTATCAACAATATCATCTATAAGTATACAATTTTTGCCTTTAACTTCTCCAATTACATTCATGATATCAACTACATTTGCCTCTGGTCTTCTCTTATCAATAATAGCAAGGCTTGAATTGAGCTTTTTTGCTAAAAATCTTGCTCTATCAACACCACCTGCATCAGGGGACACAACAACAACATTTTCCAGAGAAAGGCTTTTTAAATAGTCTATGGCTATTGGAGAAGCATATAGATTATCCACCGGGATATCAAAAAATCCCTGGATCTGATCAGCATGGAGATCCATGGTCAAAACTCTATCAGCACCAGTTACCTGTATTATATTTGACACAACCTTTGCGGATATTGGAACCCTTGGCTCAACCTTTCTATCCTGGCGAGCATAACCAAAATATGGGATTACAGCTGTTATTCTTGAAGCAGAAGCCCTTACAGCTGCATCTATCATAAGAAGGAGTTCCATTATATGGTCATTTGAGGGATTGCATGTGGATTGGATAATAAATACATCATGAGCACGCACATTATCCTTAAGCTTTACAGATATCTCCCCATCCTTAAATCTCTTAAGCTCAATGCCAGAGAGTTCAGTCCCAAGATATCCTGCTATTTCCTTAGCAAGCTCAATATTGGACGAACCTGAAAATAATTTCAGAGGGCTATTATTCATAAAATTTATCCCCGTTCTTCTTCGAAACATATTCTTCCAGTGCATTTAACTCTTCCCGTGTATTTACACCTCTACCTTCAATAGGATCTTCCAGAAGAAAAGTTTTTACCGAAAATCCCTTTTTTATTATAAACTTAAGAACATCTGGCAAATAGTATTCTCTCTGGGCATTATTTGTATCAATCCCCTTTAATCCATCAAAAAGGAGTTTGCTATCAAAAATATATGTCCCACTATTTACCTCTTTTATACTCTTTTCATACGGAGCAGCATCTTTTTCTTCAACTATTCTGGAAAAAACCCCATTTTCATATACTATTCTACCATAGCCTGTGGGATTATCAAGAATCATAGTAGCCACAACAGCCCCACAACCAGGCTCAGAAATCTCCTGTGCAAGCCTTTTGAAAGTCTCTGGCCTTACCAGAGGCACATCCCCACAAGCAACAATTATATATCCATCAAAATCCTTAAAACAGGGCTCTGCCTGCATCACAGCATGACCTGTGCCAAGCTGTTCATGTTGCCAGGCATAAATAACACTCTCACCAAGGGTATTAATAACCTCATCACCTTTATATCCAACAACCACTACAATGGGATCAACAGCAGCTTTTCTTAGGCTATCCACAACATGTCTGATTAAAGGCTTTCCGCAAAGTGGATGAAGGACTTTTGGGAGCTCTGACTGCATTCTAACTCCCTTACCCCCGGCAAGAACAATAGAAGAAATTTTCTTAATTGTTCAACTCCTGAAAATTTATTATCTGAGGCGCAAGGATTCGAACCTTGGAATGCCGGGACCAAAACCCGGTGCCTTACCACTTGGCTACGCCTCAATTGTGTGTGATTCATACCAGAAAAAACTTAAGACACTTTTCATAAAACAACCGAAAAATGTCAACAACTATTTCACTTAATTTCACTCCCGGTGGCAAATTCAAGTGGCAATCATCTCAGCAAAAAAGCACCTATTACCTTCCCTCTTTAATTTTTCCATAGACAACAGGGCATCTTCTCTGCGATAAAAAAGTCCATAGACAGTGGAACCAGAGCCAGACATTAAAGAAAAAAAAGCCCCATTGTCATAAAATTTCTCTTTCAAGGTTTTCAGCTCTGGATAAAGAGCAAATACAGGCCCCTCAAAATCATTTATAAAAATATCCTTCCAACTCTCCACTTTTTCTAAAGTCGATATAAGCTCTTTCTCTTTTTGAGTTATCTCATCTTCAGGGATCTCATCAAAATTTCTATTGAGTTTTCTATAGGCCTCTGCTGTTGAAATATGTATGCCATTGTTTACCATCACAACAAAAAATCTATGGCTCACCTCTATCCTCTTTAAGATCTCCCCTCTCCCCTTTGCAATACACAGGCCACCTTTAAGGAAAAAGGGTACATCTGATCCAGTAGCTGTGGCTGCCTCATGGAGACGATTATAATCACTTATGCCTATGGCCTTTGCTGCAAGATTGATAGCACAGGCTGCGTCACTGCTACCTCCACCAAGCCCTGCTCCTGAGGGAATATTCTTTATGAGCGAAAATCTCATATCCAATGGCTCTGGATAATCCCGAAAGAGGTTTTTTACTCCTCTAACAATGAGATTCTCCTCACAGGGAAGTCCTTGCAAATGATGGGAATACTCTCCAGAGTCAATATCTACAGAGATACCAAACTTTTCGCTGCCCCTTTTAAAGGATTTTAGTTTTAAAAGATCATATAGCTCAATTTCACACATTATAGTGAGTAAATTGTGAAAATTATCACTCCGTTTGTTAAGAACCTGTAAATGAAGATTTACCTTTGCCCTGGCCTTAGCTGACAAAATATCTTCCACTTTATGCTCCTTATTTGTATCACATAAAATAGCAAAAGTCAAGAACAATTGCAAATTTAAGACAATATTTGCCAGAAATTGCAATCCTTAATGCAATTTCAGAAAGAGTATAAATTTAATGCTTGAAATAATGCCATTGTCTATTTAAATAAAGCTTAACAGGCCAATGGCTACTATCAAAAAACAGGGTTTAAAAAATTGGAACAACTGAGAATTTTTTTACTTTCTATTGCAACCTTAGTCCCTATTTTTCTCATGCTTCTTCACCTTTTTAAAAGGCGAAGCTTCACTGTAAACAGATTTTTTATTATACTTTCTCTTCTGTTATCTCTGGAATTTTCCATAATTTTATTTATTCATCTAAAACCAGAGATTGCCAGCAATATAATAATCATCAAGGTTTTGATGTTTTTACCTCTTTTTATTTTTACATTAAGTTCCATAATAGCCTTTTTATATCCACTAAAAAATCTAAGTGAAATGTTTTTCCCCTGCTTTATGATTTTGATGGTGGCTTTAAGCGATTGGTTTTTTTTATATTTAGCTCCAGATACTGCTTTTATACTGGAAAATTTTTCTATACCCAAAAATCCTTATACAATAACACAACTAACTCTCTCCTTAATATCCATATTGTCCCCTACAGCTATTTTCATAATACAATCCCAGAAAAGCAGCATGAATAGAATTATTAACAATATAATGCTTTACACCTATGGAATAATATTCTGCTATCTGCTCTTCATAATTATATATTTTCTTGGATATAGATTCCAGGACTCAGGGATTTTAACAAACCCATTTTTAATCTTCCCCATAGGATATATTTTTATAACCACAAGCTATCTCCTTATGGATCTTAGAAATACAGATATGGAGAAATTTTATAAAGAAAGTATTATCATTATTATAAATTTCTTAATCTATACAATACCCTCTTATCTCTTTTTAAAATTCTTTCCATATTTAAAAGTTAACCCTTTGGTAAATGCAGGAATAAAAAGCTCAGTAGTTTTTATATGGCTTGTTATTTCCTACAGAACAATTACTCCTTTGACTTCTTACATTAGAACTAAAAAGCAAAATAGATACATCAAAAATATAAATGACACACTTATTCCCATAAATGAATTGCGCAAAATTACAGATATGGATAAGTTCTGGGATTTTGTAACAAAGGATAATTTCCAGGGGCTTAAAAATATATTTGGAATTCAATCAGCTTATTTTATGCTCTACAGCAGAAAGAATAGAGGATATGAATTTACCTATGGCTATGGTGAAGGGATCAATCCTGAATTTCTGCCGGAGGACAATATAGTAGTTCAAAGGTTATCATCCTACATAAACATATTTGAAAAATCCTATCTGCTCACCGATGCACATCTTGCAGATGCAAGATCTGAAATTGAAAAATTTTTTACAGACAATAATCTCGAAGGTGCAATACTCTTACGTAACATAAATGATTCTGTTATGGGTTTTCTTTTTCTTGGGACCATTGCAGGGGCTCGTGGATATAACCTTGATATTATAAATTCACTGGAGATCTTCAGAATTAAACTGCAAAGTTTACTCACAACAGGCCTTATACTTGATGAGATAACCTCTGATCAGATTATTGAACATGACCGACTTGTTATTGAAAGCATCAAAAGTAAAATCATACCGCAGGAAATGCCTTCCATTGACGGAATAAGGATTAGCTCATTTTTCATCAATAATTCCTCAAATGGGGGGGAGTATATTGACGGAGTAAAAATTTCAAAAGACAGAGCTGTTTTATTTATGGCTGACACTTTATACAATGGTATTGACTCCGCCCTAAATGCCTTGCAGCTTTACTCAATAATTCACTCACGAACAATTACATTTAACTCAGCAGAAAAAATAATGAACACAATAAATCAGGTTCTCTTCACTTCAAAAATCGGTAAAATCCCTACCTCTGCCATCTGCATAACCATATCACCAAAAGGAGATTTTACCCTTGCCAATGCATCCTTTACTTCTCCTTTAATTTTTGATGGAGAGTTAAATTCTTTCTCTGAGATACCATCATCAGGAATTCCCTTAGGAGAAGATAATAGACATAAATACATCTTAACATCTGGCAGACTTAAAGATGACTCCATAATGATAGTCTATTCCAGAGGTCTTTATTTTGCAAAGAATCAACAGAATAAAACCTTTCCAATCCAGACAATTAAAGATACAGTAGTAAAACACAGAAAATTCTCGCCAGCAATCATCGCAAGGGAAATATACAATGAGATTACAAAATTCTTTGATAATACAACTTTAGAAAATGACATATCCCTAATGGTTATAAAAAAGGTTGAAATCGATGGATGAGTCCACAGAAAAATTTTTATCCGCTGTCAAAAAATATAAAAAAATACTAATCGCTATTGTAGGCTCTCCAGATCCTGACGCAATTGCCTCCTCCTTTGCAATAATGGAAATATTAAAAATCCAGAAAATCGATTCTGCTATTGTTTCACAAAGAGAGGTCTCTCTCTCACAAAACAGAGCATTCATGAAACTCCTTAAGATACCAATAAAGGTGGATAGTCAATTTCACTGTGATGGATTTGATGCCTATATTGTAACAGACTTCCAGCTAAATCTTATAAAAAATGTCTCGGAAAAAATACCATGTGCAGCTCATATCGATCATCATGAGCCAGAGAAAAATCGCATACCTGCTGATTTTACTCTTATCCGAACAGATTGCGGTTCAACAAGCGCCCTTGTAACAACATTTGTAAAGGACTTAAAAGATGAACTAAATACAAAAGATTTACAACTTATATCCACTGCCTTGATGTTTGGAATTCAAACAGATACTGATTCATGTGTACATGCCTCAGAGACAGATCTCGAAGCCATAAACTTTCTATCGCAATTTGCCAACAGTAAAATCATAAACAAGTTGAATGGCATACATTTTTCAGAAACAACAATGTCCTATTATAACAGGGCTTTAAAAAACCAAACACTTTATAAAGACTGGTGCTTTTACGGAATTGGTTTTATAGATATTCTCCATAGGGATTCCATTGCTGTAATTGCAGATCTTCTCCTAAGAAAAAATTCCCACAGGCTTGTAGCTGTTTATTCTATAATATATGATGAGGACATGAAAGAGGTCTATCTTGATGTCTCTTTAAGAACAAAGAGCAAAACTCTTGATCTCAATTCTATGATCAAAAAAATTACCCCCTCAGGGGGAGGACGAACTTTTAAAGGAGCATATCAAGTAAATCTGAATTATTTCCGATTCACAGACAAGAATCATCTATGGAGCCTTGTAGAAGAGGCAACGATTGATTGGCTCAAGAGATCCCGTGATTCTTCATATCTACATGAATTCTCTGGCATTGCAAAGAGCTTTCTCAATAGAATCATGGATTTCCTAAAAAAGTAATGTAAACTTCCATGAAAGATCATAAGATGCAACCTGAGATCTTATGCTTTCATCGCTTCTGTTTCTATAATTCTCCAAAGCCATATTTCCTGTTAATGTCCCTTTGACATTTTTGTGTATATTTAAAGTAAGGCCTGTTTTTATCTGATAAAGATCATAGGGCTCTGGTGAGATTGTTGCTGTATAGTTATATCTATTTATCTGCATAATATATTCAATAAAAAACAAAGGCACTCCAGATAAGGTATATACTGAGGCAAAATAATCATAAAGCCATTGAATCTCTCTTTCGTATGATATATTTAGCTTATAACCAAAATCCTCCTCCTTAAAATCTCTGTTTCCTTCAATGTTCTGCAGGTATAAATAATCTTTATCTGACTCAGATAGCTCTGAATCTATAAATTCTCTGTCTTTGAATAATCTATAATCAAGGCCGCCACTTATCTTAAAGACACTTTTTTCCATTCTAAAAATAAAGGCAAGTAAAGGTGAAAAAGCATGCTCCTGTGTATTTGCTGTTATCACCATAGTATCAGTGTAGGAGACAGAAGGCTCAAAGGTTATGGAATTAAAAAATGGTGGCTCTGACAAATTACTGTCTGTTACTTTGAAAAGAGTTATCTCGCAATCAGTTTTTATTCCTGTTGTTATTACCTGGTTTGGAATACCATATATATTATTCCTCCCACAATCCTGAGAAATATACAAAGATAGATTACACTTAAAATCATCAAAGACAAATTCATTATCCAGGGAGATCTTCTCATTAAATAAAAGTGAATTGTTATAATCAAGAGAAGAAATCCTTTCCTTAAGAGGTAAATCTGAATTGAGTTTTCCATAAACATAATCCCTTCCCCTTGCAAAATTGCCTCTGCCAGTGAAAAAATAATAGGGAGGATATTCAAATAAGTTATAGGCTCCCCCTGCTATATGGGAATACAATCTGGAAAGGCCATATTGCTCATTGAAAAGACCTGTTCCCTCTCCTTCATAGGGCACTGAGTTTTCATTTACACTTATGCTCCTTGAAAAATCCAGAACAAGGCTTCTCCATACCTCCAGAGACTTAAATTTTCTCATCACAAAAGGTATTTTAATCTTTGTGGAAAAAACGCTATATCCATCCTTTGTCCTTGAAAAGCCAGAACCTGAAAAAGAATCCTCCGCATCGCTGAAATCATTTTCCCTGTAGTATGTTGATATTTCATACTCAGGCATAACAAAAAAATCCCCATTATAACCAAACTTTAGATCAAAATCATTTCCTCTCTCAAGAAGCCTGACATTATTATCCAGAATAAATGGGAAATGAAATCCTCCATCAAAATTCTTTGATATCCCCAGATCCTTATCTGCATTTTCCCAGCTTACAACCTCATTTGTATAAGAAACAACTGAGGGTTTAATATAAAATCCATTGAGGAGATAAGCGAAATTACCAGAAAATCTTGAATCCTGATTTTTTATAGACTCCTTAAGATTAAAATCCCCTGAAAGCAAAGAGCTGTCTACCTCAGAGGAATCCCTTTTTAAATTCTTTTCTGTAAAGGCAAGTGCTAAGGAAAAATCAAGCAGCAACTTACCATAAAAAAAATTCTCAAAATCCTGCTTCCATGTAACCATAGAGTCATGGACACAAAGGAGTTCATTTTCTCTGTAGTCATAATCAGATATTTTGAGATTTTTTGTATTTTTGTTGTGGCTAAATTTATAATTAAGTCCTACTGAAGGGATACCACTCTCTGTTGACATAAATGAGCTTGTAACCTGTAACTGCTTATTTATGTTATCCCCTCTTTTATCAATGGAGATCTCCTCATCCAGACTATCTGAGCGACTTTTGCTGTATATATAATCAATGGCCAGATCGAGATTGGGCAAAACCTTACTTTTGCCATGAATCTCCTGGACATCCTCTTTTATCTGCCCATTATTCTTGTTCAAAGAGTTGAAATTATCAGAATTGCCCCTTGCTATATATTTAAGATCAATATCAGACATTATTGGTCTGTTTGCAGAAGTCATAGCAAGAGCTTTCAATATCTTAAGATTTACCTCATACCATCTGGCATCTCCTTCTAATGTAACAGGATCAGAAACATAGATATCATCAAGCCATATCTTCCCTGAGGTTCCTGATCCTGATACTCCAAAGCGCATATATTTAATACGCCTCATGTCTGGATTTCCCTCTGTTCTGTAAGGAGCAATGTTACCTGCATCTGAAGAAAGGCTAAGTCTGATCTCCTCCCATGAGTTTTCCATTAGAGGTCTAAACCTGTATTCAATATAATCTCTCTCTGTTGATCCGAGTATACAAAACAAAGTAGCGGATGGAGCAATTACACGGGCATTGATCCAGATACTCATTGTCTTATAATATCTCAGATCCATTGCCTTATTAAAATTTCTGCCAAGAGATAGATTTGTATTGCCTGCTGGAATGGAAAAGTTTATCTCCATGGCACTTTCACTTCTGCTATCTATATCATCAGTGCTATTGCTTCCATATAAAGATTCATATACGTTTCTTTTTTGATATAAAAATGAATTGATTCTGTAATCGCTGTCTGTAATTGTATTTAGCAATGCTATACTTAAGATGCTATCATCATCAATGGCTATATTATCAAGCATAGCCTCTTTCCATTTTAAGCTGACTATTTTAAAGGATGAAATATAAAGCCTGCCTTTTGTTCCAGATGAGGCAATTCCATAAAGCCTCAGGGATCTTGTCTGCTTTAAAATATTCTTTTCAGTGGTGCTTAAGGAATTTATATTGACCTTTATCTTTCTCCATGTAGATCCACTATGAATAATTGACCCTAAGTTAACTTTAAATGAATTTTCAGATGTATCAAGGATTCCATTTTTGTTTAAATCCTCACTATTCAAAACTCCATCGCCCTTTGTAAAGCTACTCAACCCAGGACCACTGCCAACAAGGGTTTTATTATTCCCATCAAAACTATAGCCTCTATCTTCAGAGTATCCAGAAGAGGGATTAGCATCTATATATCCATTATTATTGCTATCCTCTTTATCAAGTATTCCATCTCCATCAGAATCCTCATTAAGGCTTCCAAGGTCTAAAAATAAATCTATAGAATCAGTAGATGTTTGACCCTCAAGCCTAACCCACATTTCAATATATTGAATTCCAGAGAGATCAATAGCCTCTCTGTGTAAATCCTGGGTCACAACAGAAAAGCAATTCCCTGTGGCAAAATCATAGTCAAAGACCAATGATATCTGCGAGTCAAGGGATTTAACGCTGTCAGGTATATGACCTGTGGCAATATTGAAAGGTCCTGGTTTTGAGGAATATCCTATTTTATAAGCATTAAAACTCTCACCCTTTAGAGACTCAGGATTGGATAGATCTCTATAATAATAGTAATAGATTAAAGCTCTGTTGCTTTGAGAGAATCCTTCTGGCATTGAGCCTAATATCCACTTTTTATCAGAAAGATCTATATCAACAATATCATCACTGGATTCCATGTTATCTATAAGAGCTTTTCCGAAGGTATTTATATTTTTATAGCTCCTCGCATATTCCCCATAAAATGAAAGCTCAAGAGGAATTTTTCTCACTCTCTTCCCATAAAGATTTTCAATAATATCTGATAGTCTCTCAGGTGATAATTTAAGCAAAAGATCTCCCTCGTATAGATTTGTCTGAGTGCTTGCCTCTCCAATATCAGGTATTACATCAGATTTGGTGTCCTTCTCCACCAAAAGTGAAGTACCTATCTTTATATCCCTTGTAAGGCTATAATCAAGCCTTAAACCAGCAGCAAAGCTATCTGATGAGGCACCCAATGGCAGATACTGATATCGGACCTCAATTTCTGTTTGAGATGAAATCATAGGGTTGTTTGAATTGGTGAAAAAAATATATCCAGCGGTATAATCAACTGAATAGAGAGATTTGCTGAGTTCTTTTTTATCAACTTTTATGGTCACGCTATTTTCTATTATATTTCCATGTTTAAGCTGAATGGTTCTTGCCTCTGTGGAAAACTCAGCATTGATGCTATACCTGGAATATATGTATACATCATTTAAAAATTTTTCGCTGTAGATTAAATCTGCTCTATTTCCAAGAAGAGCTCTAAAGGGCTCACGGAGATTAAATTTTACAATTCCGTTTTCTCTATCGACACTGTAAGGTGAAAGTTTTTCTACATCTGCCCTTGTAAGATCTGAGTTCTCTCCTCTAAAAAACAGAGACATGTTCCCTGCTGCAATATTTCGACAACCGAGAGAATAGAATGAACGAATTTCATATATATCAAGGTTAACTCTGCCATCATTGTTATAGTCCTTTTCTCCTATATCAAAGGCCAAATTTTTTGACACTGTATCTTCATTGAGGGAATATCCATACTTTATAAAAACTATGTTCTTGCCAGAAAATTCACCTCCAGGATGCTTTGGATCCCCAGGAGGTATTGCACAGGGATCAAGCGTGCCACCCTGCCTTTGATATACCACAAATATCCTTGCACTTTCATCTATAGATTTTAGAAAGGTTATAACCCCTGTGGAATAGTTAACAGAATAATCAACTCCATTTACAAGCCTTGTGTAATAACCACCGTCTATGGGAAACTTAATAGCATTGAGATTATTATAAGGATTTTGATCATCAAGGTAAACAGCAAAACCCTCTGGAGAGATATTCACAGGATTTAAAGAATAATTTGCAGGAGAAGGTGGAGTTGAGGTTATTGCATTGAGCAAATAAACAGAAGCTCCAGAGGGCATAGAAGAAACACCATCATACCTTATAAAGGGCTCAAGCTGATAATAGGTTCTCCTGACAAACTGATAATCTGATACCTTGCCTGTATTTCTTGAAAAATTACCCTTAAAATATTCTATTGAAGACTCACCTCTTAAAACAGAGCCAAAGGCCTTTAAAGAAAAATTATTTTTAGCTACGGTAAAATCAACTCCAAGCCCCTTGGACATGCTATTGTCATAAACAGCATAACGGGAATGATTAAAATTAATATCAATCTCCCCGGCATTTACACTGCGAATAACCTCATCATCCTCAATGGCAGTATAATTCATCATATAGTGATTTTGATCCTTACTCCTGGTGCTATCGTGATCTATATACATTTTAATTCTCTTACCAATATAGCCATCAGCATAGAGCCTAACCACTTGTTCTGGATAAAAGCCCTCAGTTATAACTCTTGATCTTGGTTTATCCTCATCAAAGAGTTTATATTTGCTGTTTGTAAAAAAGCTATTTCCATAGGTAAAAGAGAAAGAAGCCTCACCATCTATAAAGACATCAACATCCTCTGATGAATAGAGAGGTTCCTTGTTGCTATTTAAATAGTTGCCATAGAGATTCCGCTCTATATATTCAGATTGATTAGAATCGTAAATGTTAGCTTCCCCCTCCTTGGGGGTCTCTGTTTTTTTTGCAGGGTTTTCTTTTTCAAGGTAATAGAGGAGCTTCTCTTTAAAGCCTTTCTCATCAGCAAAGAGTGCAAAAATTCCTGAGATTATTAAAAAACTCGCAAGAATATATACAAAGGATTTTCCAGGAAGCATTCATCATCTTTTTATATTTTTTTAAGGCATCAAAAAATGCCAGAGAATCCTGAGTTAAAATTTTTACACTACCACATCCTGCTCATATAGGGGTATGGATTTATTGGAATATCACCAAGGCGTATCTCATAATGGCAATGATTTCCAGTTGCATTACCAGTCATGCCAACATATCCAATTCTATCTCCTTTGTTCACCTTCGTCCCCTTTCCAACTGCCACTGCTCTCATGTGGCCGTAGATCGTTTCGTATCCAAATTTATGCTGAATTCTCACAGCAATCCCGTATCCTCCGCTAAACCCTGCAGAGACCACAACACCTGGAGCTGTAGCTCGTATGGGAGTTCCTGCTGCAGCAGCTATATCTATACCTGTGTGAAAATCCCTTCCATGACCAAAGGGGGATCTGCGCCATCCAAAAAGTGAAGAGATATGCCCTGGGTTTGGGATAATTGATGGCATATCATTGATAACCTTGCTTCTTACATCAACAAAATTCTTGATAGTCTTGATTGTGCTTGTGGAGCTTAAAATATCCTTTTGAATTTCCTTCATTGCAAAAATTTCCGATGGGACAATTCTCTTATTCTTCAACAACTCATCCATGGTCTCTTTATCGTAATCTCTATAAGACCATATATCAACCTTTTCATCAGTGCCAACTGCAAGTTGGTATAGCTCCTCAATTTCAGGTTTAAGATCATCCATTATGTCAATAATCTCATCTGTTAGCTTCTCGTATCTTACTAAATCAGCTCTAATGTCATTATAGGACATCAAAAGCCTTTTTTCCTCGTTTTTAATCTGACGATTTTTTATTACTGCATAGGATGAGGTAACAAGTACCACCACAAACAAACTTATAAAAAAAAGTATTATAAAATTGGAAATCTGGAAATTAAAAATCTTCTTTTCATCATGAGGGATTAACATAACAGTCATCTTCTCATGACCTTTTTCAAGGATATTTTTCCAGATCTTATTCTTCTTCTCCTTCAGGAGAAAATAATTCTCGTAATATTTTTTTGAAACCTTGCTATGGTAATTCCTTATTTTAAATCTCATGTCCCTACTCTTTAAGCTCTCTTTGTTATTATCGTCAAATTATTAACATTTTTAGTCATATATCTAATTTGATCAAGAACTTTTCTTTTCTAAAACACCATTTCAATCACATTAAAAATAGTTGTTGCTCCAATAATTTCAATATTTTTTTCGCCTCCTTTGATAAAAGCAGCATCATGCTCAGAGAGAAAGACTCTCTTAAAACCAGAAATACGGAATTCCTGAATTCTCTTCTCCACCTGAGAAACAGGCCTCAACTCTCCAGAGAGAGAAACCTCAGCAATAAAACCTGTTCCATCAGGAATAACCTTCTCTTTTAAGCTTGAGGCGATAGCCATTGCCACAGCTAAATCCCCTGCTGTGTCATTTATATTAAAACCACCAGAGACATTTAAAAAAACATCAAAATTAGATAGCTTGAGTCCTCCGTGCTTTTCTAAAACTGCACATATAATAATAAGCCTGTTAATATCAAAACCATCGGAAAGTCTTCGCGGATTTGAAAAATTAGAAAAAGTAACAAGGGCCTGAACCTCAAATAGTATTGGACGAGTTCCCTCAAAGGCAGCAGAGATTGCATTTCCAGGTGCAGGAGAGCGAAAGGAATTTAAAAAAATTCTATTTTTATCCTTCACCTCCTCAAGTCCCTTTGAGGTCATTTTGAATAATCCAAGCTCATTGACAGAGCCATATCTATTTTTAAATGCCCGCAAAACCCTGTATTCTCTGGAAAAATCTCCTTCAAAATAAAGCACAGTATCTACAATATGCTCCAGAAGCTTTGGCCCTGCAATAGCGCCATCCTTTGTTATATGTCCTATGAGCAAAACAGGTATATTGCTCTTTTTTGCAAAATCAGTCAGCCTTGCAGCAGACTCTCTTACCTGGCTTACAGAACCCATAATTCCTGGCAATTCTGCATTGCAAATAGTTTGTATTGAATCAACTATAAGCGCCCCAGGTTTTATCTTTTCAGCAAGGGAAATAATCTCTCCCACCTCATTATCAATCGATATTGTAACCTTTGATAGATTGATACTAATTCTCTCTGCTCTGTCTCTTATTTGAGATGGGGACTCCTCACCTGATATATAAAGAGCTCCAAGGGTTGCAGATATGCCAAGGGCAAGAGTAGATTTTCCTATGCCTGGCTCTCCCCCAAGGAGTATAACAGAACCAGGCACAACTCCTCCTCCACAAACAAGATCAAATTCTTTGTTGCCTGTTAAAATCCTACCAGAGCTTTCCCTTACAACCTGATCAAGGCTACAGGCACCAAAATTTTTTCTCTTCTTTGGGTGTTCTTCCTCTTTCCTTTCAATTATTGTATTCCACTGGCCACAACTGCTGCATCTGCCATTCCACTTGGAGTATTCAGCTCCACAGGAAAGACATACATATAGATCATTTTTTTTTGCCATAATCACTTCTGCTTAAAAAATAGTTTTGATGGATCCTGCTTTAATTGCCCAAAGAGTTCCTTTGCATACTGAGAGGCGTCCTTTATGTTATAGTATATTTCTTCATCAGTCATAAGCTTTCCAAGGCTACCTCTACCATCTTCGAGACGTTGAATTATTTTGTTGAGATTGCTGGATATCTCAGACATGTTTCTAATGGTTATATTTATCTCTTCCTTATTTTTCTCCGAAAGGTTTGCTACATTGGATGTAAATCTATTGAGCTCATCCATAAAAATCTTCATCTGCTGAGAAAATAAAATTATAGAAGCCTTTGCAGCAAGAATTGATTGCCTTACATCACCTCTGTTTTCTGAAGCTATTTTATTTAGATTCTCCACCAGAGCCTCTGAATTCTGAAAAATCTTAGCAAGAAGCTCACCTCCATTTTGTCCATTCATAAATGTCTGGAATATGAGCATCATCTGATCAAAGCTTGGGGGATCTACCCCATAAACCTTATCCCCATCATTTAAAAAATCATCAACATTTGTAGAGGGGGGCACAAAAACATTTATATACTTAGAACCAATTATACCCTTTGTAAATATGGCAAAGCTGGTATTTTTTATAAGCCTGTATTTATTATCAATCCATACAACAACCTCAGTCTTTTCTCCAGACTGCCTTATCTCAACCACACGACCTATCTCTATCCCACCTGCAATATTAACAGGAGCTCCCACCTTTAGATCATTAAGAAAACCAAAATATATGGAAAGCTTGTATCCAGAGCTTGCGACATTTAACCTTGCAAGAAGAGCTACTATCCCTATAAATATTGTAAAAGTAATAATAACCATAAGCCCAACTTTTGCTTCATTGCTCAGCTTCACCTAAACCTCCTTAGAAGGATTTTATGATATTAACGAATTCTACTCAGGCCATCAATTTATTTTAATCTACCATATACCTATGAAAAATGTATCCTCATTAAATTAACTGTCAATCACAAATAGCCAAATATAAAGTGCAGAAAAATATTTGACAGTGCCTTTTATTATATATATTCATGATTTAGTTTAAAGATCAAAAGGTGGAGAGTTTTATGTCTCTTTGTATTATCTATATAACAGCACCATCCCTTGAAGAAGCAGAAATAATTGGCAGGCATCTTGTATCCAAAAGGCTTGCAGCCTGTGTCAATATAATCAATAACATGGAGTCCATTTATCACTGGGAAGGGAAAGTGGAAACAGCCTCTGAGGTAATAGTCATAGCAAAAACCAAAGAAGCGCTTATTGATGAAATAACCGAAAGTGTTAAATCAATTCATTCCTATAAATGCCCGGCAATTATGGCGCTGCCTATAATTGGAGGAAGTGACACTTTTCTTGATTATATAAGATCTGAGACAAAATAGATTTTATATATTTATTGACAAAGCATCGGCTATTATTTTTGTTGATATAATGCTTTTATCAATTTTTCTTTAAGTTATTTGCTTTTCAGGTATAATTTATAATCCGGAGGATTTTACGTGAGCAAACCTTACAAACCAGTTTTAAAAAGGCGCAGAGCCAAAAGAAGACTCAAAAGAAAGAAAAAAGAGCTTAAAGCTAAACTTGCAAATAAATAGGGAACAGATGTTCCCTATTTTTCTTTCACCTGAATTGTCATGGAACTATTTCCTTTAAGTAAGAGAGCATCTCTGCCTGAAAAGTCTTTGTCACCAAAGAATAGAAAGTAACCAGCCCCTTGAGAATCGGGGATATAAAGCCCAACATCTTCAAATCTATCTTTAGACTCAGGTGATTTAACAAAGCAGATAAAAGATATTATATCCCTTTTCTTTAAAAATTTTAAAGCCATTATAGCAAGCTCCTCAGATGTGGCAGATCTTAATCTTATTATTTCAGAAATGGGCTGTGGTTCAAAATTAAAATTACCATTAATCAAAAAATAGCTATCCAAAAAATTTTTAAGGACAGGAACTATATCCTTAAGCTCCCTGGACTCTGAATTAACAGGCAGATCAATCTCATCACCTAAAAGGGATACTAAATTATCATACCAACCAGCGAATCTATCTTGCAAATTAAAAAGACCCGCAGATAGAAAAAGTGTAGAGCTACTGTCTATTGATCTTTTATTTTCCTGAATAAAGAGAATACCATCTCTTTCTTTAAATTTCAACTTCTCACCATCTAATACAACCTCAGGGGATATAATATCTGTAGTTATTTCTAAAGAAATTTCTGATAGATTTTCCTCTGGCATTTTAATTGGAAAATTTTCTATTATATAAAAAGGAAATCTATCAGGTGGAAAAAATCCGCTATAGCTTATGACTACAAAATCCCCGGATGCAGAACCCATAATTGAAAGAGAAGCCTCTTGCCCTGGTAACATATCCAGTTGATAGCCAACATTATGGACAGTGTTATCTTTAACAATAATGACATACAAAATATGGAGTTTTGATAAATTGAGTAGCTTTGCAGAGCCTTTAAACTCAGATACAGGAATATAATCCTCACAATGAATAAAATAATTCCCTTCGGGAAAGATTTTTATAGAGATATTTCTCTTTACCCCTCCCCTCTTAAAATTAAACTCAGAGGTTTCATACTTTGGAGTATAATACAAATAGCCCTTGCCACTGTGCTCATATATCTCACGGCTTTCCCATATTTTCCTATCCCACTTCTTACTCAGGGACTTTTCCCAATAGAGCACAGGATCAAGACCCTTCTCCATATCAAGCCTGCCAAGCTCATAAAAATAAAAAGGACAATTGCTCAGAGATGCCTTATTCAAAAGGTAATTTCTGTATTCCTCTCTATCAAGAATCTTTGAGCGAAATTTTAAGGCTTTCTTTGTAAACGAAGGAATCTCCTCAAAGAGATTGCTTAGAGTCAACACCCTCTGATTATCTTTATCGATCAATAAAAGTGAGCAATATAAATCAAAGATATCGCTATTAAAATAATTTACCGGGAGATTCTTTGCCGCTTCTTTAAATTTATACAAATCCCTCTTTGAATAAAAATCACAGAGCCACTTAAGATAATAGGAAGAATCAGGAAAATTCTCTCTGTATTTATTTAGATAAAGCAAAAATTCAGCCTCATTGCCTGATTCCTCAAGCATAGGCAAAAGATAATAATAACCATCCGCCTTATCGCCATTGGCAGAAGAAAAATTTAAGGCAATGCTTAGCTTCTCTTCAAAAGAAGAAGCCCCTCTGAGTAAATCTTCAATACCTGAGCTTTCTTTCTGTAAATTGCCAGTTTCCTCTGTTAAACAAACAAGGCTATCAAGGGGAAAACTCTCTATAAATCTCTTCTCACAATAAAGAGGCAATATTTCATTATTCTGCAAATCAGTAAGTATAACCTTAACAAAGGGATCCTTATAATATTCTGTTAAATTCATTTTTATAATGACAGTATAATTCCCACCACTTTTAAACTCCATAGCTTCAAAGGGGAGAGCGCAATCCTTTAAAACAATTGAATTATTAACAAAGAGCCTATATCTGGAATTAGATTGGATAAATAGCCTGAAAGCCTTATCTACAGAAAAAGAAAAAGCTAAATAATATACTCCTTCTTTATCTGGATAGAGAGGATAAAGTTTGCCAGAATCATTGCATAGATCCTCTGAGGAAAAGTTATTGAAATCCTTTGATCTCTCCACAGGAAAGTGATACTCCAGATCCCATTGACCGTATCTCTTCCATGGACCAGAAACCTTCCATTGAGTTATCCCTTTATAAAAAGGCTTTGCCATCTTAAGCTCATCAGAAATAATCTGAACAAAAGGAATAATCGCTCCTTCAGCTTTAGATTTTTGCAAAGACAGTAAATATTCATCAAAAAATTTAATCGTCCGATCAAGTCCATAATCTCTGGATAATTCATATATAGAAATAATATCTCTATAAGAAGCAGGAGACTTTGAAGCTATTAAACTCTCTTTTAGGCTTTCATACTTAGAATTATCAAAAGTGGCACCAGAGGCTGAGAAGGAACAAAGAAATAAACAAAAAAACATTAAACATCTATAAATCACAGGCCTCATAAAACCTCAAAAAATCTTATAAAAAAATTTTAAAGATAGCTGCAGCAGAACTCGGATTTTTTCTTCAAAAAGAACATAAAGTTTTTAAAAGTTCAACTATTAAAATATTTTTTTGTTGTAATTATTTTTTTCTTAATATATAATTATCTTAAACTCCCATGGAGGCTTCTATGAAAGCAAGATTTATAGCCATTTCTTTAATATGTACATTATTTATATTTATCCCTCTGCAGTCTATGGCTGCTGGCCTTAGCATTAAATTCTTTGTTGGAGATGTTAAACTCATAAGGAATAAAACTGCTATAGCTGTTAAGGTAGGGGATTTAGTCTCCAGTGGAGACATAATCAAAACAGGTAAAAATTCCATGGCAGAATTGCAAGTTGATGTAAACAGCACCATAACCATAATGGCTAACTCCAAAGTTCTCATAGGCAGTTCAAATTTAAAGGATAGCGATTTTGTATCTGTCATTGCTGGTGAGGTTAAGGGAAAGTTTGGCAAGCTTTCAAGAAGCGAATATAAAATGGGAAGTCCAACCACTATATGTGCAATCAGAGGCACTGAGTTTAATATTGCAGTAAGCGATATTGGAGATAGCTACGTAGAGCTTTCTGAGGGGAATCTCTCTGTTCGCAATCCCTATAAAAACATTGAACTAAAGGAAGGTAATTCCCTTGAGGCAGATGTGGCAAATGAACCAATATCCTCATCAACAAAAATAAATAGCAATCAATGGAAAGATGTGAGAAACAGCAATTTTGATGGCGATTATGAATCCCCTGCACAGAGATATGAAAGCTACATGGACAAATTTCAGGAAAAGGCAAAAAACGACTCTCAAGAAATATCCCTCTTGAAAGATGAAGTAAAAAAATCAAAGACAAAAGAGGATCTTGAACAAACAGGGCAGAAACTTTATTCCAAGGACTCAGAGCTTGAAGATAGCCTCCTTATGAATGAGCTGTCCCTTAGCAATATGGAAAATATTGTTGAAGAAAACAAATCTGCATCCTTAAAATTTAAAGGTGCAGTAAAAAAAGGAAAGGCAGTTCTTGACCAGCAGATTAAAAATAAAAAGGCAATTGATAAGGTGAAAGAGGATTACAAAGCCGCCTATGACAGAATAATGAAAAAATTTGGTGAGGATAAAAGCAACATCTTAAAAAACCTTGAGGATTACAAGAAAAAGCAACAGGAAGAAAAAGAGCAATAACACTTACTCTTTGTGCAAAAGATATGCTAAGGATATATCCTCTTTCAGAGAAAAAGACTTTGGCACCTATATGTGCCTACTGGTCCTATTCTACATGGTATACCTTCCGCTCAGTGCCTTTCTCTGCAGTATTGAACGAATATAATCGCAGAGCTAATTTACGCTACTATCCTTACAGTTACATTGCACTGTGGGATGATTTTCCTGTTGGAATGGTATCTCTCAAAGAGAGTGAACTCCAGAGAAGAGAAGCAAACTCTCCATGGCTTTCTGCTTTATATGTTGCCCCTGAATTCCGCAAAAGAGGGATAGGTACAAATCTCATCAAAACTGTAATTGATGACTGTTCAAATAAAAAAGCCAGTAAAATATTTCTCTTTTTAGACAGTAGAAATCTCAATGACCTTGAGCAGTATTATACCAAAAGAGGATGGAGCTTCTATGACAGTGACATAGACTCCGATGGCAATAGAACAAAAATACTAATCTATAAACTCAAATAAAAAACTAAAGAGCAAAACACATCATACTTTAGCAATGGTGATGATGGTGATGACCATCTCCATGATCATGACCTATACCTTTTTTATGGTGAATACCATGCTCAATGAAATGAACAATCTCTCCGGTATTTATAGCCTTAGTAGCAGAGGCTTCTATAATATGGGCTCTATTGTTCAGGGCTTTTACCTGCTGGTAGAAAATCTCTTTATTAAAATTTGTGGATTCAATGAGATCTATTTTATTCAATACAATTACATCTGCCTTACTAAACATTACAGGATATTTGTGAGGCTTATCGTGTCCCTCTGTAATAGAGACGATCATCATAACGTCATCTTCACCAAGAAAAAAATCTGCAGGACAGACCATGTTACCTACATTTTCGATTATGAGGCAATCAATATCATGAAGATCAAAATTTACAAGAGCTCTCTCAAGCATTGCAGCCTCAAGATGGCAGATGCTGTGAGTATTTATCTGATGAACCTTTATATTAAACCTGGAGAGCCTGTCTGCATCTGCAGTTCCCTGCATGTCTCCTTCAATTACTGCAACCTTATATTTTTTTGTAAGCTCTGGCAAAATTGCCTCAAGTATACTTGTCTTTCCAGAACCTGGAGCGCTCATTATATTAAGAACATAAACTCCATGATCATCCATGTTCTTTTTTATATTTTCTGCAAGCTTATCATTTTGATGAAGCAGATCCTTTTCAAGCTCTACATAGTGCATAACAAACTCCTATTTTTCTATATCTATTGATTCAACATACATTCTGTCGCCGGCAACTACTTTCACGTTACCTGATCCACAGTTTGCACATCTAAAAAAATAATCATCCACCTTTGTTTTGCTGTTACAATCAGCACATAAAACAACAGTGTCCTCAAGCCTTATGTTTATTGCAGCATTTTCAAATACGCTCCCTTTTTTTGCAACATCCATTGCAAACTCAAGGGCATCTGGAACCACAGAGCTAAAAGCTCCTACAACAATATTTACTTCCCGAACACAGGAAGAGCCATTGGCCTTAGCTGCCTCCTCCACTATCTCCCGGACATTCATGGCAAGACTTAACTCATGCATTATATACTCCAAAAATTGCCTGCCCCACAGATATACCTGCATCATTTGTGGGGATCTTTTTGTTATAAAAAACTTTCACCCCTTTTGACGCAAGTCTTTTTTCACATTGATCAAGCATTATTCTGTTTTGAAAAACCCCTCCACTTAATAAAACTGAGTCAATTCCGCTTTCTGTGGAAATTTTTTTTGCAATGGCAGAGAAAGATTCAGCAAGGGTATTATGAAAAACCTTTGCTATATAGCTTAAATCTCTATATTTAGAATTCATGTTATATATTTCTGTAGCAATAAAACCTGCATCAATTATAGATCTGCCATCAATTATCCTCTCTGGCAACAAAATAACATCTTCACTGTCACAGCCAAGAGCCAGATTTTCAAGATAGATAGCAGCCTCTGCCTCATAAGATACATTCCGTGAAAATCCAAGAATAACAGCAATGGCATCAAAAAGTCTTCCAGCACTGGAACAAAGAGGTGAAAACTGTCTGTTATCCTTTATGGCAATAATATTGCTCAGGGCAAAGGGCTCAATCCCTTTGCATGTCATAAAAAAAGCCTCCTGTGGCAATAGCCCTGCAAGAATCCTCCAGGGCTCTCGTATAGCTCTTTCGCCACCAGGCAGAGGGAAAAGAGAGATATGACCCATCCTTGAAAAGGAATGGAGATTCCCCTTTAAAATCTCTCCTCCCCAGATTGTTCCATCAAGGCCAAAACCTGTTCCATCAAGGATTATGCCAATGGCCTCCTCTTTTAGGGAATTCTCAAAATAGCAGGAAAGAAAATGAGCATAGTGATGCTGAACCTGAAGCATTCTTGCACCACTTTTATTACAATACTCAAAGGCATACTTAGTGGATTCATAATCAGGGTGAAGATCTGCCACAACCACCTCTGGTGTAACATTATAAAACTCTGACATCTCTGTTATTGTATCGCAAAAGTGATTATATGTTTCTGGAGTTTCCAGATCACCTATATGATTGCTTGTTACAAGATTATCCTCAGAAACAACAGATATATTGCTCTTAAGTTCAGCACCCAGAGCAAGAATAGAAAACTTAGACTTCTCTGGCAAAATAATAGGAAAGGGCATTTTGCCCCTTCCCATACGGATATTTATCTCCTGCCCCCTGTAAACCCAGGATATGCTATCATCTGCTCTTCTCAGTATCTTTCTATTGTGCACAATAAAAAAATCTACAATTGATGCAAGCTCCACCAAAGCCTTATTATCATCTATGATTAGAGGATCCCCTGATACATTGGCACTGGTCATAACAAGAGGAATGTTAACCCTATCCAGAACAAGCTGATGAAGTGGAGTATAGGCAATCATCAAACCAATATATCCATTGTCAGGAGCAACATTTTGGGCAATGGCAGAGTTCTTCTTCAATGGCACAACAACTATTGGTGAAACCTTTGATCTTAACAAAGCCTCTTCCTCAGGGCTTATATCTGCATATTGTCGAGCCATATCTACAGAGGCAAACATAACAGCAAAGGGCTTTGCTGGTCGTCTCTTCCTCTTTCGCAAAATCTCAACAGCATTATAATCTATTGCAGAGCATGCAATATGATAGCCCCCAAGTCCCTTAATTGCAACAATCCTGCCTTCTTTTAAATATTCCACCCCCTGGTCAAGTCCTGAAACAATAGGACCGCAAATAGGACAGGAAAAGCCCTCTATGCGATACCTCCTATTTGCAGGATCATTATATTCGCTATGACATTGTGGACAAAAAGGGAAATCTGACATCGTGGTCTTTTCCCTATCATAGGGCATGTCCTTCATGTAAGTATATCTTGGACCGCAATTGCCACAGGTAATAAATGGATAGGCATATCTTCTATTTTCTGGATCGTAAAACTCTGCTCTGCATTGATCGCACATTGCAATATCTGGAGGAACGCTAAAGCGAGTGGGGCCATTGTCAAGGCTTTCAATTATATCGAAGGAAGACTCTTCCCAACGGGGCTCTATAGTTTCTGAGTGCAAAAAATAGATAAAAGCATTGGGAGGTATTATATTATAAAAATCCTCTATAAAATCAAAGACCAGAGACTCATCCCCCTGAATCTCAATTACCACACTATCCCGTGCATTGGCAATTGTTCCAGAAAGTCCTCTTTTTTTTGCTTCCTTTGCTATGGCAGGTCTAAAACCAACTCCCTGAACTATACCTCGGACAGTAAGCCGTTTTCTATATTGCATATTAAAATTTTAATCTAAACCCTTTATCTTTAAAAATTAAAATACAGGCCTCAACAATCTCTTCATCAAAAAGGGTTCCCTTATGCTTTCCAAGCTCTGCAAAGGCAACCTCAAGACCCAGCGCAGCTCTATAAGGCCTATGGGACGCCATAGCCTCTAACACGTCTGCAACTGCTATAATCTTTGCCTCTATGAGAATTTCCTCACCCTTAAGTCCATTGGGATATCCTGTTCCATTTATCTTCTCATGATGCTGAAGGACAATATCTGCTACAGGCCATGGAAAATCAATATTTTTAAGTATATCATAACCAATCTGGGAATGAGTCTTAATCAAAGCAAACTCTATCTCACTTATTCTACCAGGCTTGTTTAAAATTTCAGCAGGTATTCCTATTTTACCGAGATCATGAATCTGCCCTGCAAGCTTAACACCCTCAACAACATCTCGTTTTAGTCCCATAAATTTTGCAATCTCTGTTGCTATGTCTGCAACATTCTTCTGGTGGCCAGCTGTATAGGGATCACGGGACTCAACAGTTTTTGTAATTACATCCACTGTCCCATGCATTGCCCTTGAGAGAATTTCCATGCTCTCCTGAATTTTTTTGTCGTATTCCACCTGCTGAGTTATATCCCTGATAACAAGAACCGCCCCTTTTAATTTTCCATTTTCCATCCAGAGAGGGGTTGAGGTAAAATCTACAGGTATACTCTTGCCATTGGTCTTGAGGTAATTATTGAATTCTATGTAATTCATTGACATTGGAAAGAATACATCGCTATCTTCTTTTGGATCTGAACCGATCTTTACTATCTCAGATATAGGCTTTCCAATAACAAAATCCCGTTCTTTGGCAAGCATCTTCAGGCCCGCTGCATTGATATAATTTATATAACCATCGCTGTCCACTACCACAACCATATCAACAATGGAGTTTAAAATTGTGGCCATCTTTTTTTCATCTTCTCTTATTCTCCTTTCCATCTCATGCCTGAGAAAAGCCATCTCAACTGCAGCACGGAGATCCCTTTTATCAAAGGGCTTGATTATATATCCATAGGCATTGCTCTTCTTTGCTCTTTCTATTGTAGAATAATCAACTGAAGAAGTTATATAAACAAAGGGGATTGTATATTTTGAGCTTATGCTGTTGGCAAATTCAATACCATCAATGTTGCCCTCAAGATTAATATCCATGAGAATAAGATCAGGTTGCTTTTTTTCTATAACCTCAAGAGCCTCCTCAGGGCTGGAAGCAGCAGAAGCAAGATTATAGCCTATATCATATATATATTTTTGAATAAGTTTCGAGGTTATCCTGTCATCTTCAACAAGGAGTATATTTTTCATAAAAAAAAATCTCGCTATAAATTATATATTAATATTATAATTTAAAAAATATTTTTTGCAACTTTTTATATATACTAAATGTTAGTTCTTTTGACAATATAAAAAATTGAACTATATCCAAAAATTTTTTCTTGAATTAGCAAAAGAAATTAATCACTATTGACAGATAAACTACAAAATGCAATCTGCTGCAAACTGCAATAGCAGTCTCTTTAAGGAGGAAAAATGCACACTTTAGGTCTAAATATAGGCTCATCAACAATAAAGGCAGTTTTGATGGATGAAGAGAAAATCCTCTGGCATAAAACATCAGATCACGAAGGGGATTTTATTTCCACTGTAAAAAATCTAATACTTAACTCCCATATACCTTCAGATACAAAAATGCTTGTAACAGGCACAGAGGGAAGGTATCTTATAAACTCAAACAACGTAATTGAATCTGTCTGTGTTGAAGAAGCTATTCGCGAACTGGAAATCAAGGCTGACGCTGTTGTATCCCTTGGTGGAGAAAACTTCATAGTATACCTGATAGACGAAAACGGCAGGATAATCACAAGCTTTTCTGGGAACAAATGCGCCTCTGGGACTGGAGAATTCTTTAAGCAACAACTCGGAAGAATGGACATGACCCTCCATGACATACACAAGATCCCAGATACAGCAAAACCTCAACCTCTATCAACAAGATGCTCCGTATTTATGAAAAGCGACTGCACACACAAGCTGAACAAAGGAGAGGCAACAAAGGCAGACATAGTGCTTTCCCTGAGCGATGTAATGGCAACAAAGGTGGCAGACTTCCTTAAAAAGGCTCGAATAGAAAAAGGAAATGTTGTGCTTTGTGGAGGAGTTACCCGCAACAGTCACATGATAGAATTGCTTAAAAAAAAGCTGCCAGGAATAAATATAATCATACCTCAAGAGGCCATCTTCTTTGAGGCCTTTGGTGCTGCTCTTATGGCAAGAAGAACCGGAAGCGATGTTCCCCGCATGGATATGTTCTTCAAAAAGTATGAGGCAGGCTTTGGCCGCTATCCATCTCTTTCCGCAGCCCTTGGCAGGGTAAAATACATAGAGGCAAAAAGAGGAAAAATCAAGCCAGGAAGAGAATACATACTGGGCATAGACGGAGGCTCCACAACAACAAAGGTAGCTCTAATTGATATGGAAACCGACGAGATAGTGGCAGACTACTATGGCAGAACTCATGGAGATCCAGTGCGTGCACTTAAAAAATGCCTTGAGGAAGTACAAAAACAAATAACAGAACAAATTGGCGATGAAAAAATAAATATATCAATTGCAGCAACAACTGGCTCATCCAGAGAAATACTTGGCGTTTTTATGGAAACGACAGCAGTTTATAATGAAATAATTGCCCATGCAACAGGAACAACTTACTTCAAGCAGGACATAGATACTATCTTTGAAATAGGCGGTCAGGACGCAAAATACGTTTATCTAAAAAATAAGGTGCCAATTGATTATGCCATGAACGAGGCCTGCTCTGCAGGAACAGGCTCCTTCCTTGAAGAGTCTGCAGCAGGGGATCTCAACATAACTGATGTGCGGCTCATTGGAGACATAGCCTTAAAGGCAGAATCTCCCCTTAAATTTGGAGAGCACTGCTCCGCCTTTATAAACTCTGACATACGCAAGGCAATTCAATATGGATCATCAAGGGAGGATATAACAGCAGGCATAATAACCTCTATTGTATCAAACTACTTAAACCGAGTTGTGGGCAACAGAGCCATAGGGCACAACATAGTATTACAGGGAGGGGTTGCAAAAAATAAAGCAGTTCCTCTGGCCTTTGCCATGCTTCTTGACAAGGACATAACAGTTCCACCAAATCCCGAGCTCCTTGGTGCCTTTGGTGTAGGCATTCTTGCAAAACAAAAATTAGCTGATGGCTTACTGGAGAAGAGTTCCTTTGATATTGAAAAGATACTCCAGACAGATATAATCTACGAAAAAGAATTTAAATGTAATGCCTGCGACAATTACTGTCCCATAAGAATACTCAACGTAAATGGCCATAGATACATGTTTGGCGGAAGATGCAATAAATATGCAAACTCCCGTAAAAAGAAAACCATTGATGAAGGAGCAATATTCAATTATATTGACGCAAGGGAAAACCTGCTTTTTGGAGAGATGACACCTCCTGCAGATAAATTCAAAAAGAAAAAAAATTATACAGTTGGTATCCCTCGGGCTTTTTCTGTATACACTCTGTGGCCCTTTTATTCATGGTTTTTCCATACATTGGGAATTGAAGTGAAGCTATCAGAGGAGGTTTTGCAGGAGGGAGTTGCAAAGGTGGAAAGCGCCTATTGCTTTCCTGCAGAGATTGCCCATGGAGCAGTCCAGAGCATTATAGAGGCAAAGACTGATTTTATATTTGTTCCTCACTTCAGAGATATGCCAAGCTATGAGGAAGAGGTCCATGCAAACTTCTGTCCAATAACACAGAGCCTTCCATACTATATAAAAAAGGCCTTTACTGAGATCCCTGAGGATCAAATACTCTCACCTGTCATATCATTCAAATATGGCAAGGAAAAGGCCCTTGAGGGGTTTATGGAACTAAAACAGCAGCTTCAAGTGTCAGAAGAAGAGATTGAAAAGGCCTTCAAAGTAGCATATCAAAAACAACAGGAGTTTTTTGATAGATACCATCAATTAGGCAAAGAGGCTCTTCAAAGAGCAAGGCAGTCAAAGGAGCCTGTTATTGCCATACTTGGCAGGCCATACAATTCCTTTACCAAAGATGCAAATATGGGAATACCAAAAAAATTCACAAGCCGTGGATACTCAGTTATTCCCTTTGACATGCTACCCTTTGAAGGAGCAGATATATTTGACAATATGTATTGGTATTATGGTCAGCAGGATATGAAGGCAGCATCTTTACTTAAAGATGAGCCAAATGTATTTGTAACCTACATATCAAACTTCTCCTGTGCACCAGACTCCTTTATGCTACACTATCTCAAATGGACTTTTGGCTCAAAGCCCTTCTTGATTCTTGAACTGGATTCACACTCAGCAGATGCAGGGATAGATACAAGGGTTGAGGCCTTTCTTGACATAATAGAGGGCTACAGGTTAAAATTTACACAAAAAGATGAAGAAAGATATGACAATGGACTTAGATTTATAAATAATGGGAAAGATCCAATTCACATATACGATACAGTGAATAATAAAAGAATAGAGATCTTTAACAATCCAAAGGCAAAGTTATTGCTTTCCAACATGGGGAGGCTATCAACAGAACTACTTGCAGCGTCATTGCGTGGCATAGGAATAAACGCAGAGGCAATGCCACTGCCAGATATTTATACACTGCAGATAGCCAGAAGCTATATGAGTGGGAAGGAATGCCTCCCTTCTCAGCTTGTCCTTGGAAGTGCCCTTAAATATCTACAGTCAGAAAAATACAAAAAGGATGAGATATACCTGCTCTTTGTGCCAACAACAACAGGACCCTGTAGAACAGGCCAGTATTTTGTATTTTACGAAAATCTGTTTAAGGATCTACGCCTTGAGAATGTAGTTGTAATTACTCTGGATTCAGAGAATTCCTACAATGAACTTGGGCCAAAGTTTTCAAAATATGCCTGGTGGGGACTTGTCATTGCAGACTATATGAAAGACATAGAGACCTCACTGCGAACCTGTGCAGTAGATCCTGCAACAGCCATTGCAAAATACGATGAGCTATGGCAGGAGCTTGTATCCATTGCAGAAAAGGACATAACAAAATCACTGCCAGCACTGAGAGAAATAGCTAAAGAGATTGCAAAGATCCCTCTAAAGCAAAGCCTTGAAGGAACACCAAAGGTCCTTGTTGTTGGAGAGATCTATGTTAGAAGAGATGACTTCTCTGTAGATGAGCTTGTGCGGCTATTAAGCAGAAGAGGTATAATTGCAAAGGTATCTGGAGTTTCTGAGTGGATTTACTACACAGACTTTGTGAGAAACAACGAGATCATGAAGAGGTTCAAACTCCTGCCATGGTATAAAAAGCCCTTCTCTAAGGAATTGAGGGAAAAAATACTATGGTCCATAGAGTCCTGGTGGAAGCATAGAGTTGACTCCATGATAAAGAAGTCTTTGTCAGAGTCAGGACTCATACCGCATACACCACACGATATAAATGAGATCATGGGCAATGCTCACCAGCACTTTGTTTCAAGTGAGCTTGACTCAGAAATATCCATATCAAGTGGAGTAGCATCAACAGCAATGATGCATGACTATTCAGGTATAATAAACATATCTCCCTTCGCATGCCTTATAGGAAGGGTAATAGAAGGCCTTATTACCCCATGGAGCAGAGCAAGGAACTACCCTGTAATGTCCATTGAAATTGATGGAGCAGTTTTGCCACCAAACATCGTAAGCAAGCTTGAAATCTTTATGCTCAATGTTTTAAGATTCAGGCAAGAGATGGATAGTGCAGAGCTTGTTGATGAGCCAGGATTTATAGATACATCATTGAGCAGAAAAATAGTAAAATAAATTGACTTAAAAAAGCTTTAATTGTAAAATAGAAGAAACTCAGTAAAATTTCAGGAGGAAAAGAAAATGAAAAAAATTATACTATTGATGTCTATTATTTTTTCTTTAAATATCATAGCCTGCAGCAATGATGACGGGTCAAAAGCAGATTTAAAATGGAAAAATGAAGCTGGTAGCACAGTTAAAGACATAAAATGGAAGAATGGCAGTAAAATTGACCAGATATGGGATGGAGTATATGATGATAGTAAGGAAACTACCCTTAAAGGAATAAACGAACTAACTGGCCAGGGTGAATGTTTAGATGCTGGAGGCGATACTGCTGACATATCAATAAACACTTCTACTTCTCAAGGGATAGATCCTTCTTCTTCATCTTCTACAGCGCGAATACAAGAAAATGCTGCAGCTACTC
>MWCI01000029.1 GCA_002069965.1 Spirochaetes bacterium ADurb.Bin218
GATTTACCTTGTGGGAATAAACTTTGACATGGATAAGAGAAATATTGCCCAGTATAAATGGGAAGAGCTGTGAGTATATCCTGCATTTTCATTTAAAAAAATTCATCCAGAGCATTTATATGTAAAATTTGTATTTTTTATCAGTAATTATTCCTAAATATACTTTTTAATCTAAAATCAAGAAACTATTATCCCCTCAGCCGAAAGAGGCGGCGATAATAGAGTATTTTTATTTTAAAAGAAGTTAAAGAATAAATAGCGATTTTTTATATAAAAGGTGGCTTTTATATAAAAAATAATTGCTATATTAGTATTATCCTGTAAAATTTTACCATATATTACTGGAAATTTTCAAAAAGCTATTGCCAGTCGTAACTATAAAAATAATCAATATCAGGCAAAATACAGAGATGGAAACAGGGGATTTTTTTACAAAACCATCAGATTTCAAAAGTGCTCTTGAATCTGGAGAAGATTTCTATATACAGTTTAAAAAGGTAACGCCAGAAGCTGATGCTCAAATAATTAAAATTCTTCACAAATTCCTTGGTCATTACGATCTACTTTATCACAAAGAAACTATAGCTTCTATAATAAGGGAATTAGTTAACAATGCCATTAAGGCAAATCTTAAGAGGATCTATTTTGAGCAAAATGGTTTAAACATAAATGACGTCATAGATTACAGAGTAGGAATGGAAAACTTTAAGGAGGAGGTATTTCAAAATAAGCCTGAGCACTACGCAAAATCTCTTGCTGAGTCAAAATATGTTGTGAGAGTAAATTTTTCTGCAAGAGACAATAATTTAATAATATCTGTTCTTAATAATGCATCAATTCTGGAAAGTGAAGTTGTCAAAATAAAAGCAAGGGCATCTAAGGCCTTCAGATATGCTGATATATCCGAAGCTTTCCAGGATGTTTTAGATGACTCTGAGGGTGCAGGACTTGGGCTTATTATGGCAATGATGTTGCTCAGAAGCTCTGGATTTCCACGGGAATCCTTTACAATAAGCAGAAAAGAAAACATTACAGTCATGAGCATATCTATTCCTCTGTTCTTTGGCAATCAAGAAGTGAGACTAAAGATTGCCGATGAGATTACAAAGGAAGTGGAAGAAATCCCAACACTGCCTGCTATCATAAAGGAAATACGTAATCTCTGCAGAAACCCAGAAAGCGATATAAAGACCATAGCCAATGCAATATCAAAGGACCCAGGGCTTACAGCCTCAATAATAAAGCTCTCAAATTCTGCCGGTTATATGCACATGAACCGTATAGAGACCATTGAGGAGGCTGTTAAAGTTGTTGGAATGAGAGGGATAAATACCCTACTCATTGCAACTGGAGTTCACAAGATTGTTGAAAAACGTTATCATAGATTTGAGTCTATATGGAATGAATCCAACAGAAGAGCCTTTTATGCTCAAAATTTGATTAAAAGACTTGAAAACAATATGCGATACAGCGATCAGGTCTTTCTGGCAGCTCTTCTTGCAGATATTGGAAAAATTGTTATGCTTTCCCTGGAAACAGATCTCCTCAACAGGTTAAAAAAGTTAGTGGGATTTAAAGGCATTGAGGATTCAACTCTTCTTGAGGAGATGAGTCTTGGCATAAGCCATAGCTCCCTTGGAGCTCTCATATGCAAAAAATGGAACTTTAATGAAAACCTCATCAAGATAATTGAATTTCACCACAGACCACACATTGCTCCTCCAGAGGTAGCAACATCTATTTATTCAGTTTATCTGGCGGATATATTCGTGGAAATTGAAAATAAAAAGTCACGCTTTGAGTTTGTAGATGAAGACGTACTTGCGCGCTTTAACATATCTCAAAAAGAGGCATTTGAGAGATTACACAGAGAGCTCAAAGAAAAATATATACCTTATTAAAGAGTTAATTAAAACAAAAAGGATGTAACCATTTAATTTACTTGACTTTGTCTCACAGATCAAAAATATCAGCATATTAAAAATATGCTATAACAAAGAGGATGAGATGTTTTTCCAAGATATAATTGCCAAACTCAATGAATACTGGGGAAATCAGGGATGCGTTGTTTTACAGGGATATGATCTTGAGGTAGGAGCAGGAACTTTTAACCCTGCAACATTTTTGCGAGTCCTTGGACCAGAGCCTTGGAATGTGGCTTATGTTGAGCCATCACGAAGACCAACAGACGGCCGATATGGCGAAAATCCCAATAGATTGCAGCATTACTATCAATATCAGGTGATAATGAAGCCATCACCAGTAAATATTCAGGATTTATATCTTCAGTCCCTTGAATACCTTGGTATAAACCTGAAAGAGCATGACGTGCGCTTTGTTGAAGATGACTGGGAGTCACCAACACTTGGAGCAGCAGGGCTTGGCTGGGAGGTATGGCTTGATGGCATGGAGGTAACTCAGTTTACATATTTTCAACAGTGTGGCAGCATTGACCTTAATCCTATTTCTGTTGAGCTGACATATGGACTTGAAAGAATTTGCACATATATACAGGGAGTGGATAATGTCTTTGATATTGCATGGAACAGAGATTTGACATACCGCGATGTTCATCATAGAAGTGAATTTGAATTTTCACACTATAATTTTAATGTAGCAGATACAGATATGTATTTCAGGCTCTTTGATATGTATGAAAAAGAATGCCTTTCTATACTGGAATATAAAGAGGCAAATATTGTTTTACCGGCTTATGATTTTGTGTTGAAATGTTCTCACGCTTTTAATATGTTAGATGCAAGAGGCGCTATATCTGTAACCGAAAGAGTTGGTTATATAGCCAGAGTCAGAAACATAGCACGAAAATGCGCAGAAAGATATGTCCAGATAAGAGAAGAAATGGGCTACCCTCTTTTGCGCAACAACGCAAGAGGAGAATATGAACAAAGCTATAAAGAACCTTGAAGACTTTCTCAATAAATATGATAAATTTATAATATCCACCCATGAGAGCCCTGATGCAGATGGGCTCGCATGCACCATAGCATTTCTCGATCTTCTCAAACAACTTGGTAAAAATGCAATAATACTGAACTCTGACCCAACACCAGAAATATGTAAATTCATGGACATTGATAACGAAATAAATATACTGGATGATGAATCAAAAATTCCAGAAGGCATTCATGAATATGCTCAATTTGTCCTTGATACAAATGACTATGATAATACAGGAAACGTCTATAAATTATTAAAAGATAAAGTGAGAGATTGCTTCATAATAGATCATCATATTGGTGATGAAAACAAGGCAAATAAAAACTATGTCAAGGTAGAATCAGCCTCTGCTTCTGAAATAATATATACCATTTTTGCACATTACAAAAAAGACCTGAGCTTTAAGACAGCTCAAGCCCTTTATGCTGGCATTGTTTTTGATACAGGCTCTTTTCGATTCCCCAAAACCACTTCTGAGACATTTAAAATAGCATCACATCTGGTAAGCTTTGGAGTAGATCCCTTCAAGGTTTATGAACATTTATATGAAAGCAATTCCATAGAAAGCTTTCAGCTTAGAGGTAAAATTCTATCCACTATGGAAGTTCTTTTTGATGGCAAAATGGTAGTCATGAAGCTCACTCCAGAAATGGTAAAAGAGACCGGGGGCTCCTTTTCTGAAGGAGAATCAACAATAAATCAACCCTTCCAGGTGAAGGGAGTTGTGGCAAGCCTCCTCATTAAACAGGATATCGAAGGTCCTGTCAAGGTCAGCATGAGAACAAAAGGGGATCTCAATGTAGCTGAAATAGCAATACGAAATGGAGGCGGAGGCCACAAAAACGCTGCAGGCTATAAATCAAAGCTCTCCTTTGAAGAAGCATATAAAAAAGCAATTGAAGATATGTCGGTATTTTTCAAAAAAAATAAATCATAAAACCACAGACAAATCTATATCTTTTTCTGCTCTTGCCCCAGGAGAAGCAACAACTGCAGCAGCAGATAAACTGGCAATTTTTCCTGCAATTTCAATACTCTTACCTGAAGAAATCCCATAAAGAAAACCAGCTGCATACATATCCCCAGCGCCATTTGTGTTTACAACATCAGTTTTAAATGACGGAATTTTAATTATCAAATCCCTTTGTTTTATGAGGCTGCCATTTTCTCCAAGTTTTATCACCACAACTGAAGATCTCTCTGGAAGTTTTGAAAAGGCGCTTTCATCCCTTGCTCCCGTAAGAGAAAAAGCCTCCTCCTCATTCATAAAAAGAATATCAGCATGATTTTTAATGACATCATCAAAAATATTACCTATACGCTTTATCAAAGCAGGATCAGCAAGATCTACAGAAACAAGTGTGCCTGCATTGTGAGCTGTTTCCATTGCCCTGTAACATATTTCTCTTAAAGAAGGAGACTCAAAGAGATAGCCCTCTAAATGAAGGAAGGATGAAGATGCAATAACTGAAAAATCAACATTTTCAGCAGAAAGATTAAGAGCTGCACCAAGATGAGTGGCAAAAGTTCTCTCACTATCTGGTGTTATAAAGGTGATAGCATGACCAGTAAGACCTTGCTCCCTTGAGATAAAAGACTGGACGCCAGATTCCCTCGTCTTATTTATATAGACAGTGCCATAATCGTCATTGGCAACAGCTCCTATAAAAGCAGCCTTTCCCCCGAGTTTTGCAACTCCTGCTGCTGTGTTGGCAGAACTCCCACCAGGAGCGATATCAGATTTTATGCCATTCATAATTGCAAAGATCTCTCTGCTTCGTTCCTCGTCAATGAGGTGCATCTCCCCTTTTTTCAATTTAAGTTTATCAAGAAAGCTATTATCCACGTTATAAATAAAATCAAGCAGAGCTGATCCTATTGCGCATAGATCATATTGTGATTTTTTTACATTCAAAGCCATTTTTCTCCTTCCATATCAAAATAAATCTATTGGACCATTTTCCAGTCCATTTATAAACTGCAAGGCATATTCATTATTGCCATAAAAAAATTCTTCTTTGTCACCAAAAAAGACAAAATTTCCATCAAACAACAAAGCAACTTCATCTGCAAGTTTCAAAGCCACATCTGCATCATTTGTTACAACAATTGCAGATCTGCCAGAGTTCCTTGTAACATCAAGTATTAAATCTGCTATTGAATCAGACAATATAGGATCAAGCCCTGCAGTTGGATCATCAAAAAGAATCACATCAGGCTCCATAGATATTGCTCTGGCTATTCCCACTCTCTTTTGCATGCCCCCTGAAAGCTCCGATGGAAATTTAGTTTCATTTCCCTTTAAGCCTACCTTCTCAAGGGAATCCATAACTCTAAGGGAAATCTCACTTTCATTAAAGCCAATTCTATGCAAACCAAAAGCTACATTTTCATAAACGCTCATGGAATCAAAAAGTCCTCCCTTTTGAAATACATAGGCAAGCAAAGGCTTTATACCTGCAGGATAAACACCTTTAATTGAGTTAACAGAAATATCCCCAAGCAAAACATCACCCTTGAAATCACGAACAAGTCCTGCTATAATTTTAAGGAGAAGCGACTTTCCTGAACCATTTTTACCAAGCAAAACAATCACTCTCCCACTGTGCAGAGAAAAGCTTATATCCTTGAGAATAAATCTGCCATTGATTGAAAACTCTATATGTTGCGCTGTAAGCAATTCCATAGGGGCTAATACATATTTTTAAGATTTTCTTTTATTGAATAGAGAATATTTAGATAGGAGATATATCTCTCCTCATGAATTTTCCCTTTATCCACAAGGCGTTTTACCTCACAGCCAGGCTCATGTTCGTGGGAACAGGGCCTAAACTTGCATTTTAGAGAGGCTTTTTTAAAGTCCATAAAGTAATTGCCCAATGTATATGGATCTACATCAACAAGACCAAATTCCCTCACACCAGGGGTATCTATGATCTCTGTCCCATCAGGTAGCCTCACCAGATGAACATTTGTAGTGGTATGCCTCCCCTTGCCTGTGCTTTCTGAGACCTCAGAGGTTCTTAAATCCAATGCTGGATATAATTTATTAAGAAGAGATGATTTACCAACTCCAGAATAGCCAACAAGTAGATTTCTTTTTTTTGAAATAAGCTCTTTCAGGTTACTAAGTCCATCACCTGTTAAAGCAGAGACAAAGAAAACATCAACACCTGAGCCTTTATAGTATTCCTTAACATATTCAAAATCATCATCTGAGGCCATATCTGATTTATTAACCACAAGTGCTACAGGGACTCCACCCTTGCCTGCTCTGACAACGATTCGATCTGAGAAACGCAAATTGAGCTTTGGAATTCCAAAAGATTGCACAACTATAATCTTATCCAGATTACAAGCTATTAAGTCCTCCCGAGAGCGCACCCCATCCTTACGGGTAAAGACATTTTCCCGTGGATGAACATTTTTTATTAGACCATGGCCATTGCTATCAACCTCAAAATCAACAATATCACCAACAGCAACGGGATTAGAATAGTTATCTTCAGAGAGAATTTTAAGCTTACCTCTCAAAACACAGTCAACTATCCCTTCGTCATAAAAAACAGTATAAAATTTACCAAAAACCCTTATTACATGACCTGTCATTTTATCATCTGTTAAAAATTTTTTAAAAAATAAAATTTAAGCTAAAGTTAAGACTATTATATACCGATATAAGTCCTACAAGCATTGATATGATAGTTCCCTCCCGTTCTTATCATATCACTGTCTTGACACTGCAAAATGAAGAAGGCAGGATAGCCGCCCAGCTATTCTGCTTTCTTTTTTACTCTGGCAGCTTTTCTGCAAAAAAAGGAACAAAACTCTTCAACTGGCCAATTATTAAACCAGAGGGCGTAAGACCACTTACTCTAAAAGTAACAACATAAAACATTCCTTCGTGAATATTTTTCATATATGGCCCAAGGAGAGCTTTTCTTTCCTTGCCAGATATATCAAATTCCACATCTATATTGGAAGAATCGTAAAATACAATCTTCTCAAAAGTCAAATCCACATTTTTTAATCTCATTGTAAGAGTTATTTCTTTATTGAGATACTGTTCTATATCCACAGCAATTGTGCTAAGATTTTTAACCTCCTGAGAATAAATAAAAGAACTCACAGTGATAATTAAACAAAAAAAGATCCAACCAAGAGATTTCATTCTACCATAGATATTTTGAAAGATTTTAATTAAGAAGAGACAAAAGATGAGATTATGTCAATTAGAAAGTGACAGTGCAGGGCTTTATAAAAAAATTTTTATGCAAAAACTAATAAACAAAAAGCACAGACTACTTCTTTTCATCGTGAAAAATATCCTCAATGCCTCTGCCCTTATTGAGTTTTTCGCTAATAATTTCTATTACAAACCAGAAAATAAGGACAACCCAAAACATATATACAATTTCGCTCATAACAGGCCTCCTTTTTTTAATTTTATATATGCAGAATTCATGCCAAAAATATAAAAAACAATACAAGATTTTTGGCTGATTTAATCAAAGGTTTTATCCAATGATGGTTTAAAATGTCAGATTCAAAGGCTTTTATACAGGTTATATGGTATTCCTTTTTTCTCACTGTATCATTTTTAACACACTTAGATACAGTCAAAGACTTAACTTAAACCACAAAACAACAAAAAACTTTAAGCCCTACAATAAAATCCTTTACTGATATTATATAATCTTTCAGTATTTATTCCTTAACTTCTTTTAAAATAAAAATACCCTATTACACCGTCATAGAAGGCGGCGGGATAATATTTTCTTGATTTTACACTAAAAATTATATTTAAGAATAATTAGTGATAATCTTTGTAAAATTTTGATTACTGTTGATTGAAAATATACAGGTCAATATGATTGATGAAATAAAAAAGAAAGAAATAATGGAAAGCCTCAGAGAGCGGATGATTAAAGAGCACCTCATTGGCCGCGATATAACTGATCGCAATGTGCTTAAGGCAATGAATGAAATTCCAAGGGAGCTTTTTATACCTGAAAAATATCTCATTGATGCCTATGGAGATCATCCTCTGCCAATTGGCCATGGCCAGACAATATCTCAGCCATACATAGTAGCCCTAATGACCCAGCTTGCAGAGCTAACGGGAGATGAGAAGGTCCTTGAGATTGGATGCGGCTCTGGATATCAGGCTGCTATTCTCTCGAAACTGGCTTCTAAAGTTTACACTATTGAAAGAATTGAGGCTCTTGCAAAAAGGGCAAGGTCCACTTTAGACTCACTTAGAATTTCTAATGTCGAAGTAATTCATGGGGATGGATACAATGGGCATGAGAAAGAAGCACCTTTTGATGCCATAATTCTTACAGCTGCCCCAGAGACAATACCTCAAAAGCTCCTGTCACAGCTTAATAATAATGGCAGACTCATAGCTCCAGTTGGGGATTCTATTCAGGAGCTTGTAAAGATTACTCGAAGCGGAAACCAATTCCATAGAGAAACCATTACTTACGTTCGCTTTGTCCCAATGCTTAAGGGTGCAATTAATAATTGACAAAGACATTGCTTTTGATGACTTTTAAAGTATAAAGTTTTAGTCAAAGGGGAGATAACTTGGCTTTTACAAGAAATGAAAAATTTCCTTTTTTAAATGAAAGGTTATCCAGAGAACCTCATATAGAGGAAATACTTACAGAAATTGATTTTCTTCAAAAAAACTGGATTAAAAACAAAGCAGGTGAACTGGCAACAGCTGCATACTTAAACGAATCCAGAAATGTGAAGCTACCTTTGACCCAGAAAAGGCTAATGAATATTGAATTCCTTTTAAATGAGCTTGTAAAACATCATCCAGATGAGGTAAAACCAGTTTATTCATTTTTATTCTCTGTTGAACCAGAAAGCAAGAAGCTAAATATTGAAGAAAAAGTTGAATACACACTTTTAATGGACGAAGGTGACTACCATGCTCTTCAATATGCCCGAGATTCAATCTCAACAAGAAGTCTTCTCGAATTGCTTAAAACCTTTAGACTATTTAATCTTACAAAGCTAATCAAAAAGGCCAAAAATCGAAATCATCTCTCTCAGCTAATAAAGCAGCAGATTGGCAAGACAATTTTTACTTTTAAAAACTACTCCCTGGACAAAAGCGGAGTGGAAATAGTAGAAGATTATTGCTTTCACAAAGATAACTACGAAGCTGTAAAAAATCGGCTGGATGTTGAAAAACTTAAAGATATAATAGATCTGCACTCGCTGGCCATTAATAGGAGACTAAAAAATCTTGGTATACTTAATTCATACATCAGCGACTACAGAGACTCAAAAATTGACTATATCCTAAACATTCTCACAGTGGAGCTTGCAACAAGCCTTGATCGAAAGGATATTCTGGAAGTAAAAAATTTTCAGTCACTCCGTGATTGTATAAATAAAGTTGAGAGGATACTGGACCCTGTTGTAATGCTTGATGGTGATATTTCTGAATATATAAAAAATAATTTCTTTATTACCGACAGAGAAATTCTCTCAATGTTCAGGGATCTCACAGGAGAATCTCTTAACAGATGGCTATCAGAAAAAATCTCTACTGGTAGAATTGTTACATTCTCTTTACCAGATGGAACTTTGTATCTCTTTGATTCAACTCAATTTATGTCTAAATATGAAGAAGTTGTTCATCTAATTCTCCATAATCCTCATTTTAAATTTATGGAAGATAAACAAAAGGAAGAGATGTTCTTTAAGGCGGATCTACTTACTGATGTTGGCAAAAAAATAACATCCTCCCCAGAGCTTTCACGGAAAATACTAACTGGCGATAGTGCAATGCACTTTAAAAAATTGATGAGTGAATATGAAGCCTTTAAATTTGCTCAAGAGGAGCTTGATGAATACTTTGAAACTGCTGAACAAAAGACTTCCTTTTTCTCTTCTATTATTTATGCAGTGGCATCTCTTTTTAAAAAGAAAGAAAGAGTCAAGAATAAGGGAAAACAGGCGACAGGCAAAAAAATATATAAATCCCGCATGAAAAAAATTTCAAAGGAAAGTCAGGATATTTATAAGCTCATTGCAGATAAAAAATCACCTCTCATACCTTTATCTGATTTTATAGAATTAAAACCTGAAAATGAGCCAAAAATTGATACCATTATAAGAGATCTAAGGGGAAATGACTTAAAGATTGTTATACCAATCTATAATGCCAGGCAGGTGCTATATCCTATTCGCAGTAAAAAATATCTCATGTCTGATGTTGAATATTTACTTGTGGACCCAGAAGTTGCAAAAACGCCTGAATCCATAAGAGAGTTTATCGATAATATAACAGGCTATAAGTTTAAAGAGGATACAATTTCTGGAAATGCTCTGTTCTCCATAGAAAAATATCTATTTTCTATACACAGGCAGAACAGAGCAAAAAACTTAAAAAATCAAAAGTAGAATTATTCTGAAGCAGCAGCACAGGAGCAGCATCCTCCCTGACAGGCGGGAGTTGATTCTGTAGAACTTGAGTTATTCTTGTTTTTATAATCTGTTACGTAAAAGCCATTACCTTTAAAGATAATACCCGCTGCGTTGAAAATCTTCCTTACGGGCTTACCACATTCTGTGCACACTTTAATTGGCTCATCATTCATTGATTGGAATACTTCAAATCTGTGTTTGCACTCAAGACACTCATACTGATATGTGGGCATAGTCTCACCTCTATCTCAATAGTTTTTTATAATCAAAAATCAATTTAGCCGCAAAATTTTAAATTTTCTTTATTGCTTAACAGTTTAAATAGCTCTTTTCCTTTTAGCTACAAAAAGAAAAACTTAACTTTGTGTCAAGGAAAATAAGGAAAATAATTATATAGAAAATTATAAAATATTAAAAAACTTAAAATTCTAAAACATTAAACTCGCTACTATGAGTATACTCATAGCTAATTTTTGTTAAAAAAAATTTTTCTTTTAGATAGTTTATATTTTCTTTTTTATGACCTATATATTCCTCTTTATGCTCAAAGGGGATCAAAAGCCTCACATCTTTAACTAAAGGAAATCTTTTTCTCCATTGAGAGAGAATTTTCTCCATACAATTTCTTCTAAAGCGCGACTTTACAAGAAAACCAAAGGCTACATGATAAGGACCTGCTACAATCGGGCACTCCCCCTCTGCAAAATCCATTGGATGTAAGCCCATTCTTATAACATTAATTTTAGCATCGTAAAAGATCTCATACATCTGTACAACCCACAGAAGAGCCTCCTCAAGTGAAAGTGGCTTGTATTTCCCTGCTAAATAAAGCCTTTCAAGCTCTGTCTCTCTAAGCACAACTGCGGGATAAATTCGCACATCATCTGCACCAAGGGACTGTGTAATCTCTGCACTGGAAATAGATTTATCAATTGTGTCACCTGGCAACCCGGGTAAAAGTTGAACTCCAAGCCTCATGCCACTTTTCTTTATCAAAGTACAGGCCCGAAGAGAATCTTCCCTGCTATGGCCTCTTCCTGAGTATAAAAGCACTTCCCTATCAAAGGATTGCACTCCTATTTCTACAGTCTCAACATAATGGCTTTCAAGAAATGTCAATATATTCTGGTCAATATAATCTGGCCTTGTGGAAATCCTTATGGATTTTATAGAACCAGAAGTAACATAGGGTAAAGCCCATGAAAGATATTTTCTCTGAAGCTCCTGATCTATGGCTGTAAAAGTTCCCCCAAAAAAAGCCAGCTCTACTCTCTCAATCTCAGGGCCAGCTGTTGATAGATAGCTTTCCACTGTCTTTTTAAAAAAAGCCTCTGTTGGCTCATTATGAGAACCTGTTACTTTCCATTGATTGCAAAAGACACAGCAATGAGGGCATCCACTGTGAGGTATAAAAATTGGGATTGTTATGCGCCTCTTTGACATTAAATTTTAGAACTCACAAGTTACCTAAAATCAGATCTCTATCAATATATAAATTTATAAGAAGAGCCATCCACATGAACTATCATATTGTCAATAAGCCTTGTTGTTCCCCAGAAAGCAGCAACTGCAATTACACTTTTGCTCTGGATATAGGAAACTGGCTGCAGGTCTTCATAATTGACAACTGATATATAATCAATCTTTGTTGGATTTCCAGATTTAATGACAGAGGTCATTTCTGCAATTATTTTCTCTGCTTTATTCTCACCTGACTTGAGAATTTCCTCACATTTCTGCAAACTACTGTATAAGGCAAGAGCATCCTTTCTTTCCTTCTCTGAAAGATGCTTATTGCGAGAGCTCATTGCAAGACCATCAGACTCTCGCTTTATTGGCCCAATTATCATTTTTATTGGAAAATTCAAGTCAAAGACCATCTTCTCTAAACTTACTGCCTGCTGTATATCCTTCTGGCCAAAAACTGCAACATCTGGCTGAACTATATTAAAAAGCTTTGATACAACTGTAAAAACCCCTTTAAAATGCCCTGGCCTGTGTGCACCACAAAGGTTGTCTGTTAATAATGCCACATCAACTGTTGTGAGATTGTTCTTATACATCTCAGAATCATCCGGCACAAAAAGCAGATCCACTCCTCCTGCTTTTGCCTTTTCTATGTCTCTCTGAAGATCCTTTGGGTATGTATTAAAGTCATTTATATCATTAAATTGCAATCTATTGACAAATATGCTCATCACCTGAAAATCAGAATAGGATTTTGAAATCTCCACAAGGCTTATGTGTCCATCATGTAAAAAACCCATTGTGGGCACAAAGCCTATTTTTTTGCCAGACCTCTTGGCCTCACTTATAATTCTCCTGACATCATCTATCTTATGAACAATCTCCATAGCATTCCTTCTGTTTTTAGTTAATATGTTGCCATATAAACCTCTTCAGCAACCTAAAATTGGAGAATAGAAATATATGCTATGATGTCAAATATTTATTTTTCTACAAAATCCAAAAAAAGTTGTTGTTGCTTTTGCATTTACACTCTAAATTAATATATATGGTAATTCACGCTCATATTATTTCTAACATTAATGCAAGTTTACAACAATCTCTAAATAAAAAGAGGAAGTTCCAATGGTAAAATGCTCTGATAGGGTTATAGTAATCTCAAAAAAAGAAAATTCCATTGCTGCAATAAAAACTTTTATAGAGGCCAATAGCCTTGAAGAAGAAATATTTCAACCAAATATATCTACCATTGACTATATTACCGATTTGATAAAGCAGCATAATAGCCTTGCATGGATAAAGAAATTTATTCTTCAATATCTTCAAGAAAAAGGTTATCCTTTAATGACTATACTTGATCTGAGAATAAAAACAGATCTTGCCGATGACCATGAGGGGTTAAAATTCCTCAGGAGTTTTATGCTTTCATTTATTCTCATAATTCAAATAGATTCTCTCAAAGAGGCATTCTGTAATCTTTTCATTATTACAGATGAACCTGACTACAAATTGCTCAAAGACACAATCAAAGAACCAAGATTTTTCTTTAGAAACCTCAAGACAAATGATGAAAAAATAAATTCAATCATTGATAAAATAAAAAATGACCAGAGCGTATATAACAAAAACTTCAATATTTTTATAAGCAACGGTGATGCGAACCATGCTATATTAAGATCTGAACTGCTTACATTTTTAAATATGGTTAAGGCTAAAGAAAAATTGCGCAACAAAGTATCAGCACCAGTAAACAAAACAATATCTCCAGACAATTCAGTTGCAGATGCTGCTGATATAATATACAAATTCAATGACAGCTTCTATATAAATGGAGAGATAACCACCAACTACCCCTATGATCTCAAAAATGAAGAAATATATATAAATGGGAACTTCACAAGCTTTACAAGACTTGAAGTTATAACAAGGCTTCTTGCTCTTGTGCGAAAGGGACCAAAACCTGGATACAACATCAACAAAAAGAAAGATCTCATTATCAATATAACACAAGGCTCAAAAGTGGATATAACAACTCCGGTAACACTGGCACAACTTATCAGCAATGAATTGAGAGAGTTTAAAAGTGTAAAAATATATGTGCCGGTAGCTTTAATGCCAGTAATAGAAGAATCAAAGGCATATAACATGATTCAAAAAAATATAGTGGTATCATAATCAATATCTGGCAAAGGAATATCGAATTGAATCGTGGCCTACAATAGAGGACATATCTTTTATAAAATCATCAGATGGTGAGACGTTAAATGATGAATGAGCTTTTATTACCTTTTCATCCTTACCCTCTTTGATGTGAAAATATATTGGGCAGGAACCCTTTGCCTTTTCTATAATCTCTTTCATTTTCTTTATAATATCATCATCAACGCCCAGGGGGTCAAGTTTTATGTGAACAGATACAACAGCATCCCTTCTAACATCCTTTAATAATTTAACAGAAGAAGCCAGCATCTTTTTAGCCTTATCGCCTTCAAACTCAATCTTACCAGTTACCATTACAGGCTCATTACCTGTGATGAGATGATCAAACTTATCAAGAGTTTTTGAAAAGAAAAAGACCTCAAGTGTCCCACTTAAATCCTCAAGATTAGCAACAGCATAACGATTCCCATTTTTTTGAGATTTTCGCATAGTAAGATTGCTTATGATTCCAATGATAGAGATTTCTTCTTTGCAATGAGCCTCTGTTATTTCAGAGATAGAATAGGAAGGAAAGGACTTAAGCTCCTGCTCATATTTCTGTAGAGGATGCCCGGAGAGGTAAAGTCCAAGAACGTCTTTTTCAAAGGAAAGCTTAAGATGCTCTCCCCAATCAGCAACAGGAGGGAGATCTGAAGAAAGTTTCAAATTCTCCTGCCCTGAAGAGAATAGATCCATCTGCCCGGAAATCTTATCCTCCTGATATCTCCTTGCAAGTTCAATAATAAGATCAAGGCATTCAAAAAGCTGGCCTCTGTTACTGTGGATTTCATCAAAGGCACCAGATTTTATTAATGATTCAAGGGCTCCTTTGTTGACTACAGCAAGATCTACATTTTCAAGAAACTCACGCAGAGTTTTAAATCCACCGAGTTTCTCTCTTGCCTCTATGATATTTTCTATTACCTTTGAACCAATGCCTTTTATTGCCCCAAATCCAAATCTTATAGCATTGCCCTCTATTGTAAAGTCTGACTTGCTTTTATTTATAGATGGCGGTAAAACCTTTATTCCATTTTCTTTGCAGTCTGTTATATATTGGATAACGTCTTCCTGCTTGTCAAGCTGAGCAGAAAGCAAAGCTGTCATATACTGAACTCTATAATGAGCCTTTAAAAAGGCTGTCTGATAAGTAACTAAGGCATAGGCGGCTGAGTGAGATTTATTGAAGCCATACTCTCCAAACTTCTTAATCATGTTATATAACTCAACGGCTATGGATTCATCTACATTATTCTTTCGAGCGCCCTCTAAAAATTTGGCTTCCAGGGCATCGATAATATCCATCTTTTTTTTGCCCATAGCCTTGCGCAATTTATCAGCCTCTGGCAAGGTAAATCCTGCAATGATTTGCGAGATGAGCATTACCTGTTCCTGATATACAACAACCCCGAGTGTATCTTTTAAAACAGGTTCAAGGGATGGATGAGGATAGCGAACTAAATCTGGATTTTTTTTCCTTTCAATAAAATCATCAACCATGCCAGAGCCAAGTGGGCCTGGACGATAAAGAGCAACAATTGCTATTATATCTTCAAACTCCGTTGGACCCAGCCTTCTGAGTATATTTTGCATACCAGAACTTTCAAGCTGGAATACACCCCTTGTATCTGCTTTTTGCAGCAATTTATAGGTCAATTCGTCATCAAGGGGAATATTGTTAATGTCAATTTCTTCTCCTGTTGTCTCTTTGATAAGCTTCAGACAACTATCTATTATGCTTAGGTTTTTTAATCCCAAAAAATCCATCTTTACAAGGCCAGCAAGCTCAAGAGTAGTCTTTTCATATTGCGAAGAAATACTACCATCTTTATCTTTATACAAAGGCACATAATCAGTAAGAGGGCCTCTGGATATAACAACACCTGCAGCATGCTTTCCAGCAGAACGTGTTAGCCCCTCAAGCCTGAGAGAGATATCAATGAGTTCCTTACCCTTTTCTGTCTGTGTAAGTTTTTTTAGCTCTGGTGAGCTTTCTATAGATTTTTTAAGAGAACTCTCATCAATAAATTTGCTAATTTCATTAGCTTCCTGGAATGGAATATCTAAGGCTCTGGCAACATCCTTGACCACAGCCTTTGCCTTCATTTTATTTATTGTAATTATCTGACTTACTTTATCCTCTCCATATTTATTTTTGACGTAGTCAATGACCTCCTCACGCCTATTGGCACAAAAATCAATATCCATATCTGGCATTTCATTTCTGTCTGGATTTAAAAATCTTTCAAAGAGTAGATTATACTGCATCGGATTGAGAGCTGTTATCCCAAGACAATAGGAGACCATGGAACCAGCAGCAGACCCTCTGCCAGGACCTACAGGTATATTTCTGCTCCTGGCATAATTTATAAAATCCCATACAATCAAAAAATATCCAGAAAACTTCATGTTAATGATAACAGAAAGCTCATACTCAATTCGCTTCTTTATCTCTTCTGGAATGTTGTTTTTAAAAATTTTAGCTGCACCTTCATAAACAAGATGCCTTAAATAGGTATCAAGATTAAATCCATCTGGAACCTCAAAGTTGGGAAGAATTGGATTACCCAGTTCAATCTCAAGATCAATCATCTCTGCTATTTTACATGTATTAAAGAGAGCATCAGGATAATCAGAAAAATTGAGTCTCATCTCATCAAGAGTCTTGATATAAAACTCATTAGTTGAAAAGCGCATCCGATTTTCATCAGAGAGGGTTTTGCCAGTTTGAACGCAGAGCAAGACCTCATGGGAAAAGGCATCATCGCGCGAGACATAATGAGCATCATTTGTTGCAATAAGAGGAATATCAAGTTTTGCAGCAATTTTAACGATCTCTCTGTTGGCCTGTTCCTGTTCCTTTAGTCCATGATACTGCAATTCAAGGTAAAAGTTATCTTTACCAAAAAGCTCCTTATATTTTCCTGCAATATCACAAGCCTCCTTCAACTTACCTCTCAGTATATTAACAGGAATCTCACCTGCAATGCAGGCAGAGGAAGCAATGAGCCCCTCTGAGTATTTTTCCAATACCTCCATGTCTATTCTTGGTTTATAATAAAAACCCTCAGTATAGCCTATGGAAGAAAGCTTCATCAAATTTTTATAGCCAATATTATCCTTTGCAAGCAATATGAGATGATATGCAATGTCTTCTTTATTATCACGGGCAATTTCTTTGCTAAATCGTGAACCTGGTGCCACATAAAATTCCTGACCTACTATTGGCTTTATGCCCTTCTTTTTGGCCTTCTGATAAAATTCTATTGCACCGAACATATTTCCATGATCAGTTAAAGCAATAGCAGGCATGCCAAGCTGTGCTGCTGTATCAACCAGCCTGTCAATTGTAATCGCACCGTCTAAGATTGAATAATCTGAGTGATTATGAAGATGAACAAAATCCATGACCTTATAAATACACTTTTTGATCGAAGAGACATAATTGCAAGAACTATTTTTCAAAAAAAACGAGCCCTGCCTCAAACAGGGCTCGTTTTATATAAAAATTAATCTATGTTATTTTACTACCTGGACAATAGAATTTCTTACAGAGACAACCTCTCCATTTTGTAAACCTAAAACAACACCATCAGAAATCATAACAGGAGAAGTCTTTACCTTACCTGTAAGTCCGCTTTGCCATACAAGGGCACCGTTTGAAGGATTAATAGCATAGACATTGTATTCATCAGCTATAATCAAATTGCCAAAGGCTACAATTGGACTTACCTTTACAGGTTTAAGAGTCTTAAAGCTCCAGAGCAGTTTGCCAGTGTTTACTTCCAAGGAGTAAATAAAACCATCTCCTGAGCCAAACATTATACTCTTGTTAAAGGCCACTGGCGATGAAAATATTGGACCGCCTGTTTTATATGTCCACATAATATCTCCATCATCTGCATCAAGAGAATAGAAGGTGCCAGAGTAGCAGCCAAAATAAATATAGTTATTTAAAATAAGAGGTGCCGCAGTAATTACTCTTCCATCTATTTCTGTTTCCCATTTTTTTCTGCCATTTTTTACATTCACTGCATAGAGATTTAGCTCATCTGTGGCAAATATTAACAACTCTCCATATATCTGTGGGGTATTGTAAACAGACTCACCATAATCCTTGCTCCAGATCTTTTTACCAGAATGATCATAGGCCTCAATAATTCCCTTGCCTGTTGCAATAAAAATCATGTCCTTCGTAGCAAGTGGTTCTGATTTAAAAAGCACAGGTCCTCCTGTCTTAACAGACCAATTTATCTTACCTGTCTGGATAGACACAGAATGAAGCACCCCATCTGTGTCAACTATATAGGCATTATTGTTAAATATAGCTGGTCTGGATTCAATGCCAGAGGCAATCTTTTTGGAAAAAAGAATTCCACCCTCTTCTGTCATAACAGTGAGATTTCCATTTTCGGAACATGCTATTATTTTCTCACCATTGTAAACAGGTGCAGAGCTTAAAGGCGATGAAAGAGGATTTACCCACTTTATTCTCTGCAGTAGTTTACTCTTTTCCATTGCAGGTCGCAATGTATAGACCTCTCCTTCTGGAACTTTTAGAGTCGTTGTAAATTCTTTAAATTCTGTGGCTACAATCCTGACATTGACTTTATCCTCAGGATTGACCTCTAATTTAACATTGGCATAGCCTTTAAACTTTTCATTTATATAGATCTTTGCCCCCCTTACAGGTGCTACCACAACCAGAAAAGTTTTTGGCTTTTCTACAGGTTTTTCAACCTCTGCTAAGAAATTTGAAACCTCACTTTTTTGAATCTCTCTGCCCTTTGAATCCCTTAAAATGACTCTCCAGTAATACTGTCCTGATTCTGGGATAGATATGTCGCCACTGGATTCCTCTTTAAAATTGATTACCCTTGGCTTTGTAAACTCTGGATTATTGGCAATTATGACTGAATAAGTTCCCTTATCAGGAATTTTATTCCACATAAATTTTATCATATTAGCAGTTCTATCTGCTGGGACCTTGATAGCCTCACCATTTTTTGGAGAAAGTGTTACAAGCTTTTCTCTCTCTACCAGTTCAAAGGCACTGCTCTTACTAAAAGATGTATTTTCTGTTTCTGAAACAACAGCCTGAACTCTCCAGAAGTACTTACCCTTATCAAGAGACTTAGGCAGATCCATAAAATTTACAGATCGTTGCTCTGATAGTAAAACTTGATTAAAATCATCACTTTTTGCAATCTGGACATTATATGCTTTAAAGGATTTATCACTGCTCCATGAAAGGACAATCCCCTTTGACTTAAGTATATCAGCATCTAAAACTGCACCATATCCAGGTGAAAGCAGTTTTGGAGGAAATATTTCCTTTTGCTTTTCTACATTAAAAGAAATAATCGGACTTGTGAATTCAAAATTTTCACCACTTATAGAAAGAGTGCTTTTTACTCTTGCGAAGTATTTGCCAGAGGATAAATTATCAACAGCAATGCTTTGCAAAGGAGTATTTATGGAATGAATTACATTGGCAAAATTGTTGTCATTTGAAATTTCCAGTATGTAATTTCCAGAGTTCTCACTATCTGCCCATCTAAAAAATATAGAATGAAGGTTTCCTGCTGTTTCAAGAGATTCATTATTTGTAGGAGATACGATCCTTGGTGCCTTCTTATATACTATGTTGAACTTAGCTGTATCGCTCACTTCAGTCTTTTTAGTATCTTCATTTAGAGCAACTATTCTCCAGAAGTAAGTTCCCTCTGATAACTTAAAGCTAACATTCTTTTGGGAAGATACACTTGCAGTTTTCAGAATCTTTGCAAAAGCTCTGTCGCTACTTATCTGCAATTTAATATCCTTAAATTTGCCCTCCACATCCCATTGAAAATTCACATCCCTTTGGGTAGTTCCGGTTATGATATATCTATTTGCCTGAGGTTCTTTAAGTATAAAATTAAGTTTCTGAACTTTTGTCTCTTTGAGATCTGGAGCAATTATTGCTTTTTCATTTGCCTTAACAATTGTTTCAGCATCACCGCTTAAAACCTTAGCCTCCCCATCAGAAACCTTGAGATCAAGGCCCTGTCCACCAGACTGACTTAGCTGAATATTTCCTTTATCTATTGATACAGTGGTATTAAGAGACTTAATATTAACAGCATAAATATCAGCACCTGTTGCACCAGCACCCCTTGAAGCAGAAATTGATCCATGCTCGAAATTTATATTTATAGCATTTTCAAGGGCGGCAAGGACTATCATCGTATTTTCATCAATGTTTATTTCTGTGCCATCATTAAGATGAATAACAGCCTCTGACAGATCAGAGGTTCTTATGGCATCATTATTATAAACAGGGAAATTCTGTTCAACATCCTCCCATACAACCTGAGTCTGATATTTCCTCTGAGCCACTTCTTTTTTAAAAGTAATGGTTCCTATCTGTTTTAGATTCCCTGCATCAATTTTTCTATTGAAATCAGCATAAAGCAAAACAGAACAGGTAGTTATCACCACTGCTGTTGTTGATACAAAAATAAAATCACTCGTTAAGAATTTCATATTTCACTTCACCTTCTTCACCTGCTTCTTCTGTTGGCTTACCCTTCATCTCTATGCCAAGCATCTTCCGTAAATCTTCAAGTGTCTTTGGGGCAGAGGGATCATCAAGCCGACCTAAGACAGCATATATCTGCTGTGGTTCTGATTTTCCTTTAACCTTAATTTTCTGCATTGGTTCCACTCGGAATATATCCTTAATCTCATTGTAAGTATCTGTGGATATCAAAATATCTGTCCCAAAGGGTTTATTGAGCGCCTCTATTCGTGAGGCAAGGTTTACGGCATCTCCTATAACGGTATACTCCATTCTCTCTGAGGATCCAATCTGACCTGCAAGAACTGGTCCTGTATTTATTCCACAACCAATTTTTATAATTGGCTTTTTATCTCCACCTCTTCCCTTGTTAAATTCCATGAGGGCTTTCCTCATCATGAGAGCGCCATTTAGGGCATTTTCTGTATCATTGCCATGGGATATAGGAGCACCCCAAACAGCCATTATAGCATCTCCAATAAACTTATCAACTACACCATGAGTTTCATTGACACACTGGACCATTCGGGTCATATAATCGTTTAAGAATTCAACAACTTCTTCTGGTTCGAGCTTTTCGGATATTGCAGTAAAGGATCTTATATCAGAGAAGAATATTGTGGCCTTCTTCCTCTCACCGCCAAGCTTGATCTCACCTCGTAAAACCTGCTCTGCAATCTCTTTGTTTACAAATTTGCCAAAAGCATCCTTCATCCTCTCCCTTTCTTCCAGTCCTCGTCCCATCTGGATAAATGATTCTGTAAGGATTCCTATTTCATCTGCTGTTGCAGGTTTTATATCAACGTGAAAATTTCCCTTTTCAATTTCCTTTGTTGCTCCAAGGAGATTTATTATAGGAGTTGTAAGAGATTTACTGAAGAAGTAAACAATCAATATTGCAAGATTAAGAACTATTATTGTAATATATATATTCCTTCTCTGGATATTATATACTTCCTGCAGAGCAAGAGCCTCAGGCACAGAGCTTACAACACCAATTCCGCTAAATCCAATCTTCTGGAAGGAGCCAAGATGGTAAACTCCATCCTCATTCCTATATCTTGTCTGGCCATTGCCTATCTTACTCTTCATCATCATATCAACAATAGGGAGCTTCAGCATGTTGGCATGACTCAAAATAAGCTTTGTGTCTGGGTGAGCAATAACATCCCCATCGCCATTTACCATAAAGGTATCAGTTATTCCATTTTTCACAAAGGAACGTAAAATTTTATTAAGCCTTATATAGCCAATAACTATAGAGTTAACTTTATCATCAGAGGATCGCTGGAATGGAAAAACAACAGCTACGACCGGATTTTGAAACTTCGCTGATACATTGTGCACAAAGGCCTCTCCATTAAAGGATCTAAGGTACTTTGAGTTATTTTCTTTGTTAGCCTCAGCAATTATAGAGATATCTAAATTATTCTCAGAAAAAAATTTCTCATTAAATATGCTCTTTGAAAATACAATATTATTTTCCTTATCAAGAGTCCCTATGGATACATAAAGAAAATCCCTGTCATTGGTAAAAAACAAATCTGTGAAAAGCTTCTTTTGCTGCTCACTTTTAAACTCCTGAAGCATAGTGGTAGCCATTATATTGAGCTTTTCTACAATAGAAGAAAAATCTGACTCAGTCTTTGAGGCAATTACCTGAGAAATTGTTAAATTGCTTTCTTTTACCCTAACCTCGTTATCTTTTTTAAAGAAAATTGTTGCAAGAGTTATCATAGAGGCAAGAGAGGTAACAATTATTATTGAAATAATTGATATGAGCTTTGATCTTATTTTAAGTCTTGAAAAAAATCCAAATTTTTTTTGCTCTTCACTCTGTCTATCTTCAACAGCCATAACCTTCCCAATCCACAAAAATATTTTTATCAATATAAATACTAATTTTTATATTATGTCAAGCACAATGCAAAATTTAGCATTTTTTATCCAGAATTGAAATCCTCGAAAACTTAAAAAATTTTCATAAAACTTTTATAAAAAATACATTAATAATATTGATCTAAAAATAAAAATTTTTATAATGCGCACATGGGTATTTCTTTGAATTACATAGAAAAAGACAGTAAAAAAATTTTTTACAGAAAAAATGGCGATGAAAACAGGAATGCTATGATTTTTATCCATGGCCTTGCTGGTGATTCACGGTTTTTCCACAATCAGCTAAAATACTTTGGAGAAAGATTTAAAACCATAGCTATAGATCTTCCTGGCCATGGAAGGTCAAAAATTCACCTCAATCAATCCCTTGAGCTTTACAGTAAGGCTATATCTGAAATAGCAGCAACAGAAAACATCAAAGACTACATACTCATAGCTCACTCCATGGGCGGAGCAGTTGCTCTGGAACATCTAAAAGAGCACCAGGAGCGAGTCAAAGCAATCATCCTTGTATCAACAGCCGCTCAGCTTCCCATAGAGGATAAAATAGTTAATGAGGCTCAAGAGAACTTTGAAGTTTTTTTCCATAAAACCCTCTCCCTTATCTTTAATAAAAAGGCAGGACTTTTTATAATTGCTGCCAGGAAACAAATTGACGAAGAAGAAAAAGCCATTATAATAAACGATCTTCTTCTGTGCAAAAATAGTGATTATAGAGCTATTGTGCCTGCAATTAAAATCCCAGCTTTACTAATAGCAAACAGATATGATAAAATAATCCCCTGCGAAGCGACAGAGCACATGCACAGGCAGTTACAAAATTCAAAATTTGTTGTTTTTGACCAAAGGGGACACATCCCATTTTTTGAAAATAGTGAAGAATTCAACAGAGTAGTTGATGAATTTATTGCATCACTTCCAGAAAAACAACACAGCCTGTAACTGGAAAATCAGAATTTTCATCAAAAGATGAAACTCCTCTATTTACCCATTTACCATTTTTAAAATAATCATAAAAAAATGAATAAAGTACAAATTGCCTGCCAGTGCTATCTTTAAGTTGAAATTTATTGAAAAAACTTAGATTGCTCTCTAAAACAAACTTGCTGCCGTCTTTGAATAAAATCTCATACTTTGATGGATAAAATACATATCCTCTCTTTGCCTCTCTCCTCTGCCATTGAATAATCTTGAGGACTTTAATTTCACCAAAAGATCTTTGCCAGTTTCTTTCTTTAATAGTAATAATTGGCTCACTTTCAAAGATAATATAGCCAGAGAGTCTACCTTTGTTAAAAAGTTCAATGTAAACCGGAAAACCAACACCATAACCAGGATCAAAATCCACAGAAGGCAGTTGTGGTTCCTTTGGCTGAGAATAAGCAAATGCAACCCAAAATAAAGCTAAAAGTAAAACGAACCTGCTCATCTATCACAGAGAAATTTCTGCAAGTATTGGAGTATGATCAGAAGGTTTTTCCCAAAGTCTTGGCTCCCTGTCAATCCAGCTTCGAATAGACTTACCTGCAATACTCTCAGTTGCCCATATATGATCCACTCGCCAGCCAAGACCTCGTGCAACTCCATCTTTAACACGATAATCCCAGAAGGTGTAATGGCCTCCTTCTTTTATATGCTCTCTAAAAACATCAACAAAGCCCCACTCTTTCACAATTGCAAGAGCCTTGTGCTCCTCTGGATGGTATCCCACACTCCCCAGAAGCCTTTTAGGATTATGAACATCTATTGGCTCTGGTGCTACATTAAAGTCTCCAAGCCATATAAGTTTATCACTTTTTTTATATCTTGATTCAAAAAAAGTCCTTAGCCTGCTAAACCATTGTAATTTGTATTGAAATTTTTCAGACTGAGGATCAAACCCTTGAGGAATATATGTATTCACTATATGAAGCTTTTTGATCTGAACAGCAAGGAGTCTGGAGCCTTCATCAGCTCCCTTTCCATCAAAACCATAAAAGACATCGTCAAATTTATATTTTGATAGAATAGCCACACCATTATAGGATTTTTCTCCTTTAAAGGCAATCTCATAACCCAAGGACTGGAAATCCTCTGCAGGAAAATCCTTATCCTCCACCTTTGTCTCCTGCAAAGCCACAACATCTGGATTTGCCATAGGAAGCCACCGCTTTAAGACCTCAATCCTTGCACGTATGGAGTTACAATTAAAACTTGCAATAACCATCAGTCAAACTCATTATAGAATATATTCAGTATAAGCTTTATCTCTTTGTCTTTTACTTTTATATTTTCTGATTCAAGTTGCTGCTTTATCTTTTCCTTAGTGAGATCTGGATTATCTTTTCGCAGCTCAATTACTCTTTTTATAATCTGTGGCGAAACAGGGGTATTGCCAAATCCCAGAAAGCCGGTGTTTTCAAAATAAAGCAAAGCATTAACTATGCGGTCATATTTATCTTCCATAGTTTTTTCTGCCTTTATCTGAGCCTCCTCAAGCTCACTCACCTTTCTGAGAATATATTCAGGATCCCGACGTTTGAGGTAAGTTACAGGATCATCCACAGCCTCTTTTATTCTCTGACAGAGAAATTTTTCATCCAGGAACCTATCGTTAAGCCTCAAAAAGAAATCGTCCTTTGTAACTCTGAAATTATAGCGGAGATCATAATCATATATAAAGATTATTCCTCCTGGAACATGGGGCAAAAAGTTAGTTCCCTCAAAGGTAAAATAAGATGGGATAATCAATATCTCCAGATTATTATTACTGGCTAAAAATTCCATCCTCTCAACCTTCATGTATTCCCATGTCCTGAGCTCTTTGTTTAGCTTTGCAATAGTATCAACCCATTTCTGTGGGAGTTCTCCTTGAAATTTAACCTTGATATTGTTGGAATTACTATCTTTGAGAATAATGAAATTTTCCTCTCCAGAGCTACCTGAGTCAATCAATTCAAGGCCACTATTACTCAAATCATAGGCATAGAGATTCAGACCAAAAATCAAAATAAAAAATATAAATAAAAAACTCTTAGCTTTCATATATCTTTCCTATTTAACTTTTATTAATATTCTGTCAAAGGGTCGAAGCTTCTCCTTCCCTGCAAGGCTATCAAGCTTACCTTTAATTCCATCTGATGTCCTGTATAAAATTATCTTTCCTATATACAGATCATCAGTTCTAAAAACAAGAGCCTCATCTCCATCATGTACAGGAATAAGCCTATTTATATGAACTGATATTTTTGATGTATCCTTTGCAGAAATTATATAGCCGCTTTCTGGCTTTTCTTTCAACACTGCATCAAGGGCTATGCGATAATCCTCAAGCTCTGAATTCTTTTCCTTAACTGTAGACAGAAGGCTAAAAACTAAGGTCTCATAATCATTAACAATTGAGTGAGATAAATTATCTATAGTGCGCAAGGCAACTGGAACAGAATTTTCATATCCCACACCAATTAGACGCTGAATTAGAACATTCTGGTCATAAATCTTTTGCCTTGTCTCATCAAAGCGTTTTTTGCTTATAATATTTTCTTTTTGGTAAAGGTCATCATAGCCCTTTAAATTAAGTGTCTCATCCCTTTTCATATTTCTATCAAGGGCTGATTTGACCTCTCCTGAGGAAAATAGTGGATTATACTTTTGAATTATATATCTGACATACCTTTCGTAAAAATTGGCCATTAGAGCAAGGCCGCTTTGAGAGGATTCTGTAAGCATTTTCATTTTCTGTTCATAGACCTTATTCTCATCACTGAATTTGCCAAATTTTTTGCTTTGCTTTTCCAGCTCTCTGAGGGCCTTAATCTTTTCCTGCTCAACAGAGCTTACATAAGCGCGCTTTTCTGATATAAGGCCATCATATTTTTTCTTTATAGAGTTAACCTCTGCCTCTTCTTCTTTTTTTAACAAGGCAAGCCTTGATTTTACCTCTGCATCTGAATAGCCTTTATCAAGAAGGGCATTCTGGCTCTGCAAATACCTGTTATTTACCTCAAGAATAGCATTTCTCATTTCAACCTGAAGTTTTATAATATCATTCTTGGCCAGTTGTATATTGTTATCTGTAATTCTGGTGCTATTTAAGATCTCTTTTAATCTCAGATCATCAAACTCTGTTATATTTACCTCAATATTACGATCTTTATCTGTTGAGTAGTTATAAATCAAATAAGTAATAAGTGAGATAAAAAGTATGAATCCCACAACAGTAAATATAACAAACCAATTTTTATTCTTTCTGGTCTTTGCATATTCCTCTTCCAGAGAATAAATTTCTGTTCTGCCATCGGAGTTTACTATCTCCTCTGGTAAAAATTTACCAGCCAGAGAAACTATCTCTTTACTTTCATCTTTCTTCTTTTTCATTTTGTTGTCATTTGCCATACGCCATCCCAGTTGCTCGGACACTTTTGAGATGTCCTTTCTTTAAATATATCAGCCAGCTTCAAACTACATCTGGCAAATTTCTTTCTGGCATCAACCCATTTCCCTGCATAGTAAAGCTCAAGACCATACTCAAAGGATTCAATATCTTTTTTAAGCTTTTCATCCATCTCTGTTGCCATAATAGGCCAATAAATTTTCTGCGCACGGGTCTTACCCTTTACCATAACCCTATCTATCTCAAGAAAATATATTCCATGATCTGGAACATTTTCCTCTATATCCTGCTTAACATATTCAGAGCATATTACAGGGGCCTTATAAATTCGAGTCAGGCCTTCAAGTCGTGATGCTGAGTTTACATTATCTCCTATAACTGTATTGGTCATTCTCACATAAGAACCAATTGTTCCATAGAATACATTCCCTCCATCAATGCCTACTCCTATCTCAAGAAGAACTGCCTTATAAACCTGTAATTCCTCTTTTGTAAGCTTTCCTTTCTCTTCCTCAACCTCTGCTTTAATCCTCTCCATCCTGAGACGAAGCAACTCTGCCACCTCATGAAGTTTATAAGCAGCCTTCACTGCCTGATAGGATTTGTTTTCATTGGAATCATCCAGTGCACCAAAAACAGCCAATAGGGCATCTCCAATAATTGAGCCTATAACTCCATCTAACTTAACTATTTCCCTTATGGCACGGTCATAATGCATGTTGAGCAATTTAATTATATCATTGCCGAGAGTCTCTGTAATGTATGTAAAGCTCTTTATATCTGAAAACAAAACAGTTAATTCCCTCTTTGTGCCCTCAAGCTTAACCTCAAGCTCATTGTAGGCCTTGCGAACCACGTCCTGATTTGCAAACTTCTGGAAAATATTTACAAGATTGCCCACAGTATTTGCAAGAGAGTTAAAGGCCACTCCCATATATGTTACATCATCATTGGTAGCTCCCTCCAAATTGATCAAGGTGAGTTCCTTGCGTGCAATCATATTCATAATTGAATCAGTTATTACGTTAATATATTTTAGTATTCTTCGTAAAATCACTATGCCTATAATAGCAGTGAGCAGTGTTATAGCAATAATTAGAGCACTTACCTGAGCAAAAATAAGCCTGGACTCTCTGAAGAACTCATTCTTTTCCTCTGCCCTTAGTATAAAGATATCCCACTTAGGATTGTATTTAAAAATGCCAAAATATTCTTCACCATTAAAGTAAAAATTAATATGGCCTTCCTTTCCTGCATCTGAATCACTCTCCAGATGTTGCGCCATTGCTTTAAGAGCGCTAATGTCATTAAAGGTATCGTATTTGCTGAACTTTGAGCTCTGGAAAAAGATCGCTCCATCTCTTTTAATGCCAAGAACAACTGCCTTTTCATTTTTTATATCATTGAGCCCCTTATCTTCAATACTTTTTATTGAATCTTCCAGCTTTCTGTCAAAGGCATAAATCTCGTACTGATTATTGCAAAAGCTATACATGGATTTTAAATCCTTAATCAGTAATTGATTCATGAGGCGCAATAGCTCAGATCTATTAAGTATGAGATTTATATAATTTGAGGCAAAATTCGATATAAGTATGAAAAGGGTAAAGGCTAAAACAATCTTTGTTGTAACACGGAAAACCCGTGTATTATTGACCTTCCTTGCAAGCATAACCTATTACCCCTGCTTTTTAAATAATAGTTAAGTTAACAAAGAAAGCATAGAAAACTCAAGTGAAAAAAAAAATTTTTTTTTGATTTTATTTATATAAATAAGGGTAAACTCTGGAAAATTACATTCAAAATGATGAATTTACCAGCTGTTGACTATAAATTAACCCAAAATAGATAAACTAATAAAGTAATAAGAAATTTTACCTTTTAAAAAGGTGAGATTAAAAGCAGAAATAAAAATTATAAGGAGTAAAAAGATCCCTCAAGAACTTATTGGCTATAAATAAGGCTACTGAGCCTATCTATATAGCTAAACTTAGCTTTTAAGTAGTAAAGGTCAGACCCTATATAAGATGTCGACTGTGAGTCCTGCAAAACATTATCTGACTCATCATAGACTATATATCCTGTTGCTCCTGGTAATTTTGTCCAGGTAAAGCCATCTTGTGTGGGAGTTATTTGTATTTCTCCAGACATATCACTCATAAGGATAGTTACATTCACCTCTTGGTCTGCTGTCAAAGAAATAGCCTCACTCTTACCATAATAAAGAATTTCATCAACTGTTTCTCCTGTTTGGACTTGATATATTGCCTCAGCTAAAACCAGAATTATTATGTTTTCACCTTCTGGAACTTCAAATTCAGTTGTTTCAATATATGGCTTTTCAGGGTCTTTAACTACAACTTCGCTTATATCAAGACTTCGCAAAGCTATTAAACTATCATTCTTCCAGGCGACTAAATGGAGTTTTTTTTACCTGATTTGGATGATCTGCATAGGCTTCTTTTGTAAAAAGCATAAAGATTTTATCTATGAAAGATCTCTTTGGCATTTCTCTGGCAATTGGCATTCCAGATAGGTTTATATGAACTATTGCCCTGTCTTTTTCTTCATAACATCCATATAATAATAGTGCAACTATAATCAATGGCATAATTTTTATAGACTTCATGGCTTACCCCCAATGAATAAGGCTACTTTAAAAGTGTTTTTTAATCACCTACACCTTACATTAAAAATATCTGAATTCCCTTTGCCTTAAAATAAAAAAGGCAACAAAATTTATATAAAGAACATTTATTTGTTGCAATATACTAAAAAAATATATATATTACAACAAATTTTTCACAAGGAGCGTTAAAATGAAGCATTTTTTTGTAGTCATATTTTTAAGCGGCTCTTTATTATGTGCAAGCAATTCCTTTGCTGAAATTGTTGTTACAAAGGTTGAAGGAACAGCCGCATATAGAGATGGCAATAAATGGTCCCCTTTAAAAGAAAAAATGAAACTGCCAGAAGGTGTAAAAATAAGCACAGGTGCAAATTCCTATGCAATTGTATCTCTAAACTCCCTTAACCACACAGTAAAAATTGAACCTCTTTCTATGCTTCAAATTTACAGTCAAGAAACAACAAATAAGACAAATACCCATATTGGTTTAAAAAGAGGCCAAATAACTGCAAATGTCCCAAAAAATGAAAGCGTTAAAACTATTTTTAAGGTCTCAACTCCTGTTGCTACATCATCCGTTAGAGGTACGGAGGAGAGAATCACCTATGGAGAAAAGACTGGAATGATAGTTGAGGTATTAAGAGGTAGCATAGAGGCCACTAACAGGTTTGGGCGGAGCAATGTAATTAGTGGTAAACAAAAATTTATGCAAATATCAAATAGTGCCAATTCAAGAAATATTCTCTCAACTGTAAGATCTATCTCCATTGTTTCTGTAAATGGCCATGGCTTAACCTCTGAAGAAACAGCAACTTCTCAATACTCTGGAGGAGATCAAACAGGAAGCCCAGATGGAGATACAGGCACACTTTTTGAAAATATTTCAAAGAATGCAACAGTTACTGTAAACCTTCAATGGCCATGGTGAAGGAGAAAAATATGCTAAAAAAAATTATACTATCCATAACGTTATTTCTATTACCACTACTGGCACTTGCTCAAAACACAGAAGAAATTGAGTGGATAAATAAACTGGATACAAAAGCAATTGCAACTTTTGGTGATGCAAAGAGACTCTTTTATTCAACATTTCCAGACCTATCTAAACAACAGAGCAACACAATTAAATTATTAAATCAATACAAAGATGATGCACCTCTCAAGAGAGGTATGATTGCAGCAATAATAGCCAGAGAGCTAAATCTTAAGGGAAGCCTTTTTTATATGCTTACAGGATTGGAGAGATATGCCTGCAGAGCCTGTATTGCAGAGGGGATAATGTCTGCAAACTCTTCAGAAAACGATTTAATAAGCGGGCCAGAGCTCCTTGATATTATGATTCAGGCAAAAATTGCAAAAGAGGGGAACTAATGATGAAAAAATTTTTCAAGTTGTTCATAGCCTTTTTTATTCTACTTTCCCTTTATGGATATGGCGAGAGCTCTACAAGAGATGAGGATCGCTTTTTCCCATCAGAAAATATTGATAAAGATATGGAATCCTTTTCTGCTGCTGATTCCTTTTCCACAAAGGGGATTCAGTATGGTCTAATTTTAAATCCTCTCTATCTTTATGAGGACAATGACAGAGGAAAATTAGGCTCATATATAATAAATGCAAGGTTATGGGGGAAAGTATACCTCTGGGATAATGCATTTTTATATTTAAGGGTAAAAAACTCATACCTTGGCACAACTGTTACAGAGGGAGCTTATAGCTCTGTTGAATCTGATAATGTTATAGATTTAGATTTATCTTATATCTCCTCTAATTTTAACAATGGCGCAATTGTAATTTCTGCTGGAAGAAAGTTTTATTCAATTGGAACAGGGCTTGTCTTAAATGGACGAGGTGATGGAGGAGAGATTTCTCTTTCTACTTCAATTTTTACAATCAACATTCTTGGACTATACACAGGGCTTTTACTCAAGGACAATAACCCCTATGGTTTAAGCGATAGAGATATAGCTGACGGAGCAAAAAGAACCTTTGCTGGAGCAACAGTTTCTGCAGATTTTTGGAATCAAAAATTATATATATTTGGCCTTGCTCAAATAGACAATGGCAAAGAAGATGAAACTTCAAAATCAAAATACAACTCTCAATACTATGGGATTGGCATTGAGGGAGTTTTAAAAGATCTCTCTTATTTTGCTGAGTTCATTACAGAGCAAGGCAAAAGCTATATATCTGGAAGTGATGAAAAATCTTCAATCAAATCCTTTGGCTTTAACAGTGGAATTGATTACTTTTTTTCACTACCATTAAATCCAGCAATAATACTCCAATATTCATATGGATCTGGAGACAAAGACAGATCCTCTGTAAAATCACCAACACAAATTGCAGGATCAACAGGAGATGCACTGGCTTTATATACTTTGGAACATTTTCTGGAGGATATGCTCTAAAGCCATACTTAAGCAATATCCATGTGTTTAAAACAGGCTTTTCTTTTACTCCCTTTTCATGGGCAGATGCTTTTTACCTAAAAAAAATGTCTCTTAGTGCTAAATATCTCTATTATCTAAAAGATAAAAAAGAAGCCCCGATTGGACAGGGAGAAGCAAACCTTCCTCAATCTTTTATTGGGCAGGGAATAGACATTTCTTTAAGATGGCAAATCTTTTATGACCTATCAGCATATATAAATTATGGTCTATTTATACCAGGTGATGCCTATGATTCAACCGAAGGGAATCGCAACTTTATAATGTGTGGAGCAAATTTTAGCCTTTAAAAATCAAATTGCTGCTTTAGCAAATGTGAAAAATAAACTTTAGCGAGAGGGAAGATGAAGTTTAATCTTAAAAAAAAAGTTGAAGCGATAAATGTATTTTTCCAAAAAAATAAGCAATCTGGTTTAATTATTGGATTTATTGCCTTCTTATTTCTTCTCCCTCTTAGCTTTACAGATTTCTATGAGACCTTTGAGCTAAAGTTATACGATCTCAGATTTTCGCTCAAACCTTCAATATCTGAATGGGATAAACTCTATTTTGTAGATATTGATGAAAATAGCATAAGCAGCCTTGGTCAATTTCCATGGACAAGGGATATTTATGCTGAGGGTCTTTCTACTTTAAAAAACGTAGAGATTTCTCAAATTGCCTTTGATATAATGTTTCCAGAAAACTCCCCATCTCAGGTTGATACATCCACATTGCAGCTTCTAAAAGAAAAAATTGCAAGGAGAAAACTACCCTCCACTGAAGAGCTGGAATCTGTAATAAAAAATAACGACGATCTCTTTGCAAAAGCTATAAAAAACCATGGCAGGGTAATTCTATCCTACACCTTCACAGGAGAGCCCTTAACTGTTGATGCCATTGAAAGACAAAAAACAAAAAAATTCATAGAAGCAGCAAAGCGATTCACTGAATTATCTTCAATTCCAGTTCCTCAAGGTAAAGAAAAGCAATTTGAATCTCTCCAAAGCAATGATGCAACAGCAATAGTTTATCCTATTCCTGAGTTGATGAATGCTGCAAAATCCTTTGGTTTTGTAAACAGATTCACTGATATAGATGGCACTGTCCGAAGGGTTAAACTCCTGCAGGTATATAATGGAAGAATTTACTTTAACCTTTCATTGATGATGTTAATTGATGCCTGCAATGTTACACTCAATGACATAGAAGTAAATCCAGGAAAGAATATCATACTTAAAAATGCCTTTAATCCAATGACTCAAACAAAAAAAGATATTGTTATACCAATTGACAAAGGAGGAATGATCTATGTTAACTGGGCTGGCCCTGGGCCAAGGGAAAAATCCTTTCACCTCTTCCCTTTTATGGGACTTCTTGAGTATCCTAAGTTTGCCTCTTCGGTCCACGATTTTTTTGATTCAGCTCTTGGAATTGAAGGTATTACAAAGAGGATGGAGATTGAACAGCAACTTGCTTTTCTTAAAGAAAAATACCTCTCTGCCAAAAATGATGAAGAAAGAAAAAATATATCGAAAGAGCTTATATCAAAAAACTCTCAGCTACGAAATGAATATCTGAAAGCTCTCGAATTGCTTAAAGAGGAAAAGAAAAAGCTGGAAGAAAAGGCAAAATCTGACCCCAATAACCTCCAAAAGGAAATCGAAAGTATTGATAATGACATAAAGGCTGTGGAGCTTGTATTAAATACTGAATCCCTTAAAGATAAAATTGGAATAATTGGACTCACTGCAACAGGAACTCACGATATTGCATCAATCCCTCTTCATAACGAATATCCTGGTGTTGGAACATATCACAATACAATAAACACAATCATAAATAACGAATACATCAAAAGAGTGTCCACAGCTTTTTCAATCTTTATGATTTTTATCATAGCCCTTATCTCCGGGTTTATAATTCAAAAGCTTGACTCTCGAAAATCTCTCACTGTGGCTACTTCTGGCTTTATTTTGCTTAATATTATCTGCTTTTATTTATTTTCATTTCACAATGTATGGATTGAACAACTAGGGCTGAATCTTGCTTTTATTGTCCCTGCAACTTTCATTATATCAATAAAACTCATAAACGAAGAAAGCCAAAAAAGATTCATAAAAGGTGCCTTCTCCAGATACCTGGCTCCTGATGTTATTGAACAGATAGTTGCTCATCCAGAGACTCTGGAGCTTGGTGGAGAAGAGCGAATAATTACAATTTTCTTTTCTGATGTAGCGGGATTTTCAACCATTTCAGAAAAGCTCACGCCTCCAGAGCTTGTGTCTTTGCTAAATGAATATCTATCAGAAATGACAGACATTATAATTTCCCATGGAGGAACTGTTGATAAATATGAGGGAGATGCGATCATGGCTTTTTACGGTGCACCTCAACCCTATGTCGACCATGAATTACGAGCTTGCCTTGCTGCAATTGACATGAAAAGAAGACTGAGAGAATTACAGGAACACTGGAAAGCTATGGGGCAATATGCACTTTCTGCGCGAATGGGTATGAATACAGGAAAAGCAGTTGTAGGCAACATGGGTTCCAGACTCAGAATGGACTACACAGCAATGGGAGATTCTGTTAACCTTGCCTCAAGGCTTGAAGGGGCAAATAAGTTTTATGGAACATCAGCAATGATAAGTGAAAACACATACAGAGGAGCAAAAGATCATATTGAAGCACGAAAGCTTGATATAATAAAAGTTGTAGGCAAGTCTGAGCCTGTTGCAATTTATGAACTGCTCGGTAAAAAAGGAACTTTGCCTCAATATGTGTATGACTGCCTTGAACATTACAATAAAGGACTTGAATTCTTTCAAGAGCGCCAATGGAAAAAGGCACACAGTGCCTTTACTGAAGCACTGAAAATTTTACCTGATGATGGTCCATCAAAAACATATATTGCAAGATGTGAAGAATTTATGAAAAAACCACCTTCCAAGAAATGGGATGGAGTTTATACATTAACATCTAAATAAACTTTTTTTGTTCATATACAGATAACTCTGTATATGGGTAGTGAGTTTATACATTAACATCTAAACAAACTTTTTTGTTCATATACAGATAACTCTGTATATAGGTAGTGAGTTTATACATTAACATCTAAACAAACTTTTTTGTTCATATACAGATAACTCTGTATATAGGTAGTGTTCATAATTTCATGTCATTTTCATTATCCTTTTAACTTTAGCAATTATTTTATCTGTAATTTCACTAATTGTTCCTGGTGATATGTTTATTCCATACAGCTCTGTTATATGTGATGAAATATCCTTATAAGTCATCCCTGAAGTTATACATAGATAAAATTTTACCCTCTATTTCATCACTTAAGGTTGTTTGATGTTTTTTTACTAGTTGAGGCTCAAATTCACCATTTCTTTCTCTTGGAATGTTTAATTCAAAAGTACCTGATGAACTTTTCATGGTCTTCTTATTATAACCATTACGACGGTTTGGCTTATCTTGGAAATCCTCAGAATTTAGATGCATACTTATTTCTGCTTCAAGTGCTGTTTCCACTAAAAATTTTATCAAGGGAGTTAATATTCCATCTTTACCTGTTAATTTCTTCCCTGAGCAATTCTTCCACTGCTTCTTCAAAATTAAATCATTTGTCCATGTCAAAGTTCCTCCTGATTTATTATTTATTATAGCACCTTGACAGGGAATTAAACAGTTTTTTTGTCAGATGCAACAGTCAGCATGTCCAGGTTGCAGTCTCTGTTGAAATTTGCAACTGTACCGTCATAACCGGTGGAATAACCCGCGAAACCGCTTTCTGGTAAAGATTAACATCTGAATCTAACACTAGCTCAATGCTCATAACTGATTTATCTTTTAACGCAGCGTGCCCTGTAGGTACGCCATCTTCAATTGTCCCTGATCTGTCATCATAAACCGCCCTGTTTATGGAGGGGCCGAATGCCAGGGAGGGGGCTATCTTCACTCGTTTATAGAAAAAAACAGACATCCTGTACTCGTAGTTTAAAAGGAAAGGTATAATGAAACCTTCGCTTATTCCTGTTTTATAGCCGTCATCAGTCTCCTCTTCTGCAATAAGGTAGAAGTATCCTATCCGCAATGAAAATCTATAGTTCTGCTGCCTTTGAGCTACATAAGAAAGATCAAACATGCCACCGAAGCCTATCTTGTAAAGATCGCTGAAATCCCCGATAGGGAGTAATTCCGCTGCTGAAAATTCAGCCTGAACCTTTTTCTCATATGTTGTGGGATCAAACCATTCGTCTGCTTTGATGGCAGCTGCCGGTATGGCTATTATTAATAGGGGGAGCAGAAATTTATAGAGTTTCATATTTAATCCATATAAAAATAATCGTTGCCCACTGATATTGCTGAAAACAAATTTAAGCGTTACTATTCCTCTTTCGAAGCATAATTTAAACATTACCGCTCTTTTGAATATATATTGCTGAGCGATTTTTCCCTTTGCTTTTTGCTTCATACATGGCTTTCTCGACCTCCTTATAAGTTCATCAAGGTCTATGTCATCACCATAAAAAACAGCTACTCCTAAGCTTGCTGTGATACTGATGGTTCCGTCGATCAAGAGAAGGGGTTTGTTCTCAGTAAACGATCTAAGCCTCTCTGCTGTATTGAGTCAGGCATCACTGTCAACTTCAGGAAGAAGGGTAAACTCCTATTGATATGAGTATTGAAAAACAGGATTCCCCGTAAGTCAACACAAATTTAACACAAATCCCCTGTTTTTTAAAAAAATAGCGCAGCTTACACAAGTGTTACTCAAATAAAGAAATGAACTATATCAGATTTACACAAAATATGTCAATCAGACATGAATTTCACAAGAAAAGCGGTCACAAGATAGAAAAATGAGGGGAACATCTAAATAAATTTTTTCTTGCAACCCTTCGACTTTTCCTTATATGTGGTAATTATTACTAATAAAGCCTGCAGAAATACAGGCTTGCAAAAAATTCAACTGTGATCTTAATTTCTTTGATGGGAGTTTTTATGGAAAATATTACTAAGGCTCAAAAGGGAAGAATCGCAATCAGGATGTTTAAAACTGTTGCAGATGCCCTATCCCTTAGAGGATACTATAAGCCCTCTGGTAGATCTGGCCAAACTCTGGAAGAGGCTTTAAAAATGCTTTCACCAGAAATTTACGGAACAATGAACGACCCCCGGATTATAGAGCTTAAAGGCCTTGAATATGTTATGGACAGGCTTCCCAGAGGCATTGAGGAATGCAACAGAATAATACTCACAGCAGAAGAGCAACTGGAGCATACTGCCTTTGAAAAGATAATACCTTCAAAAAGACGCAGAGTTTCTTATCGCATAAGCGAAAGAGAGATGAACTTTGTAATAACTCAAGGGATGAGCGAAATATACGATATTTTGACACATCTGACTTTTTTGAATATAGAATCTCACAAAATAAAAAAACAAATTTATGATGAAAACAACAGACTTTCCCGTGAATGGTCTCTCCTTGAGACTCACGTCAATTCAGGGGAACTTAAAGGTCCTGAGCTTGATAGAGCTCTATGGAACTTATCTATAATACTGGGAAGGACTTTTCAAGAAACAAAAGAAACATACCTCTATATGGAGGCAGGCCGTAAAGAAAAAAACAGCAATAGTGGGCTCTTTAAAATTATATATAACCTTGGGAAAAGAGCTCTGGCTGATGATACTGACAAAGATAGCATGGTTACAATATATTTTACACCATCTCTGCGG